>CANJWF010000045.1 GCA_947478315.1 Sphingobacteriaceae bacterium
TACGTTAAATTTAGGACCGACACATCCCGCCACACATGGGGTGTTTCAGAATGTTTTAGAGATAGATGGAGAGCGAATCGTGAGCGGAGTTTCTACTATAGGGTACATCCATCGCGCCTTTGAAAAAATTGCAGAACATCGACCTTATTATCAAATTACCCCCCTTACAGATCGTTTAAACTATTGCTCGGCACCTATCAATAATATGGGGTGGCATATGACCGTTGAAAAATTGCTTGATATTAAAACCCCTAAGCGAGTCGACTATCTGCGTGTTATTGTGATGGAGTTAGCTCGAATTTCCGATCACTTAATCTGCAATGGTATATTGGGCGTAGATACGGGTGCTTTTTCTGGTTTTTTATATCTCATGGAAGAGCGTGAACATATTTACGAAATTTATGAAGAAATATGTGGAGCCCGCTTAACAACTAATATAGGTAGAATAGGAGGGTTTGAACGTAATTTTAACGAAATTGCCTTTGCAAAAATTAGAAAATTCCTAATTAATTTTCCTCCCATTCTCAAAGAATTTGAAAGTTTATTCAATAGAAATAGGATATTTATAGACAGAACATCAGGTGTTGCTGCCGTAACTCAAGAGCAAGCACTAAGCTACAGTTGGACAGGACCTATCTTAAGAGCTACTGGGCTCGATTACGATGTTCGTGTAATGGAGCCTTATAGTTCTTACGAAGATTTTGATTTTGAAATACCTGTTGGAACAACAGGTGATGTTTATGACCGTTTTATTGTTCGTAATGAAGAGATATGGCAAAGCCTTCGCATCATAGAACAGGCGATGGAGAAGTTAGAAAAAGAGCCTAAAGATGTTTTTCATGCAGATGTTCCAGCATTTTATTTGCCGCCAAAAGAATCTGTTTACAACAATATGGAAGCACTTATTTATCATTTCAAAATTGTGATGGGCGAAATAGATACTCCTAAAACTGAAGTTTACCATGCTGTCGAAGGAGGTAACGGAGAATTAGGTTTTTATTTGGTAAGTGATGGCGGACGTACACCTTATAGATTGCATTTCCGACGTCCAAGTTTTATTAACTACCAAATGTATGCCCCTATGAGTAAAGGCATGCTTATTTCTGATGCCATCATTAATATGTCTAGTTTAAACGTTATAGCAGGAGAGTTAGATGCTTAGAATACATGATACCACACCTGTGAAATTTCACGAAACTTTAGTGGAAAAATTCCGTGAAATTGTCGGTCGTTACCCCGAAGGAAAACAAAAGTCTGCATTATTACCTATTTTACATTTGGCGCAAGCAGAGTATGGTTGGTTAAGCCCAGCAACGATGGATGCAGTTGCTGTATTTTTATCGATTAAACCTATTGAAGTTTATGAGGTAGCTACATTTTATACCATGTTTTTTCTTAATCCACAAGGTAGGTATGTACTTGAAGTATGTCGAACAGGACCCTGTTGCTTGGTAGGGGCAGAAAAAATAATGCAATATTTAGAACAAAAATTAGGAGTAAAAGAAGGCGAGGTAACCATTGATGGTTTGTTTAGTTGGAGAGGGGTAGAATGTTTGGCAGCTTGTGGAATGGGACCCGTTTTGCAAATAGGACCAAATTATACCTTTTATGAGAATTTGACCGAACAAGGCATAGATACGTTGATTGATGAATTGAAAGCGAAGTCTCAAAAATAACTTGTTATGAGTACGCTTGAACTGAAATTATGTGACCTATTACGCAAAGATTTGCAATTGTCCGATGAAAAAGCGATGGCATTTGTTGAATCCTCTGATAAAGCTATTAATGAAACCATAGAAAAAAATCATACAGTATTTAAAGGAGAGATGGCAGATAATTTCCGCGCCTTAGAGATTAAAATGGAACAACCCCGAGCGGAAAGAAAGGCTGATAAATCAGATGTAATCAAATCGATGTTTATTTTTTGGATAGGGTCCATTGCCACCCTGTCAGGCATTTTAATGGCATTGTTTAATGCCTATCTGAAATAACATTTAAGAAATCTCACAAGACTAAAAATGGCTCGTAAAATACTATTAGAACATATTCAAGTCCAGAATATCAACACCTTTGAAGTATATCGTTCCAAAGGAGGTTATGCAGCAGTCGAAAAAGCGATTAAGACGATGTCGCCAGAGGCAGTTGTTGAAGAAGTTAAAAAATCAGGATTGCGTGGACGTGGAGGAGCGGGTTTTCCCACTGGAATGAAATGGAGTTTTTTAGCAAAACCAGACGGAATTCCACGTTATTTGGTTTGTAACGGAGATGAATCTGAACCAGGTACTTTTAAAGATAGGTTTTTGATGACGCATATTCCTCATGCTCTAATAGAGGGGATGATAGTTGCTAGTTATGCATTGGGAGCCAATACCTCTTACATTTATGTTAGGGGAGAGATGATGCCTCAAATCCGTATCTTAGAAAAGGCTATCATTGAAGCTAAAAACGCAGGATTTTTGGGAAAAAATATACTAGGAAGCGGATATGATTTAGAGCTTTATGTGCAACCAGGCGGTGGTGCTTACATTTGTGGCGAAGAAACAGCACTATTAGAATCTTTAGAAGGTAAAAGAGGAAATCCTAGGATAAAACCTCCTTTTCCTGCCATTGCCGGATTATACGGTTGTCCTACTGTGGTCAATAATGTAGAAACTATTGCAGCAACTTCTTGGATTATCAATCATGGGGGTGACGAATATGCCAAAATAGGTTTAGAAAGAAGTACAGGTACTAAATTAATTTCCGCATCAGGGAATCTCAATAAGCCAGGCGTTTACGAAATTGAATTAGGATTGCCTGTCGAAGAATTTATTTATTCAGACGAATATTGCGGAGGTATTGCTCATGGTAAACGTTTAAAGGCTGTAGTCGCAGGAGGTTCTTCGGTGCCTATTTTACCAGCAAAATTGATTTTAAAAACAGCAGCAGACACGGCTCGATTAATGACTTATGAATCGTTATCCGACGGAGGTTTTGCAACAGGTACTATGTTAGGCTCGGGAGGTTTTATTGCCTTAGATGAAGATGCTTGTATTGTTCGTAATACCTGGAATTTTTCTAGATTTTATCATCATGAGTCTTGCGGACAATGTTCTCCTTGTAGGGAGGGTACGGGTTGGATGGAGAAAATTTTGCACAAAATTGAATATGGTCATGGAACGCTTCAAGATATTAGTTTATTAGAAGAGATTAATAAAAAAATAGAAGGTAATACCATTTGTCCGTTGGGCGATGCTGCTGCTTGGCCCGTAGCAAGTGCTATTCGGCATTTTAGAGATGAATTCGAATGGCATGTAAATGAACCTATGTTGAGTCAAAAAAATAATTATGGTTTAGCTAATTATGGAGCATGATTAACAGGGGTGGAGGCGATAATCAACAAAAAAGACTAATATTAAAATTAATTGACGATAAATTAATTTAGTGCTATATATGCCTAAAATATGCAGATTTTATGGGATAGTATTAAAATGTTTTTCAATGATCATGCTCCGCCTCATTTTCATGTAGAATATCAAAATTATCAAGCAACGATTTCTATACAAGAAGGTATTGTGGAAGGAAAAATGCCACGAAGAGCATTGGAACTTATTTTTGAATGGTTAAAGTTGCACCAAGTAGAATTAATGAAAAATTGGGACAATATAGAACATCATCAACCACTCAATAAAATTCAACCTTTAGATTAAATTTTACCATGTCGTTAATTACCGTCACCCAAGCTGTTTATCAAGAAGATTATAAAATTTTCTTACAATTTAATAATGGGCTTTCAGGAGTTGTTGATTTGGAAAAATATTTAGACGGGGAAGTTTTTCAACCCTTAAAACACAAGGAATTTTTTTAAAAATTTCAGGTAGATGCATGGACGGTTTATTGGGAAAATGGCTCCGATTTTGCTCCTGAATTTTTGTGCGATTTGCTTTTAAGGCAAGCAGTAACAGATTAATTTTAGCTAAAAATCATCTAACAGCATATTCATGTCAGATAAAATAAAAATAACGATAGACGGTGTAGTCGTTGAAGTAGAACCTGGTACCACTGTTTTGAATGCTGCTCGTCAGATAGGGGGTAATATTGTGCCTCCTGCTATGTGCTACTATTCTAAATTAGAGGAAAGTGGAGGCAAGTGTCGTACGTGTTTAGTAAAAGTAAGTAAAGGTTCAGAAAAAGATCCTCGACCGATGCCCAAGTTAGTCGCGTCGTGCCGTACCACTGTCATGGATGGTATGGAAGTTCAAAATATTACTTCACCAGAAGTAATCGAAGCTCGTAAAGGAGTGGTCGAAATGTTATTAATCAATCATCCATTAGATTGCCCCATTTGTGACCAAGCGGGAGAATGTCATTTACAAGATTTGGGTTTTGAGCATGGTGCTGCACAAACACGGTACGAGTTCAAACGTAGAACTTTTGAACGTGTAGATATTGGCGATAAAATACAACTACACATGAATCGCTGTATTCTGTGTTATCGTTGCGTATTTACGGCCAATCAAATTACAGATAATCGTGTTCATGGCGTTTTGGGGCGTGGCGATGCTTCTGAAATAGGCACTTATATTCAACAAGCTGTTGATAACGATTTTTCAGGCAATGTGATTGACGTTTGTCCTGTGGGAGCGTTAACAGACAAAACTTTTAGATTTAAAAATCGTGTTTGGTTTACTAAGCCAGTTGATGCTCACAGAGATTGTCCGACCTGTTCAGGTAACGTTACACTTTGGTACAAAGGAGAAGAAGTAATTCGTGTTACTGCTCGTAAGGATCAGTATGGAGAAGTTGAAAATTTTATTTGTAATACCTGTAGGTTCGATAAAAAAGCTACTTCAGATTGGGAGATAGAAGGTCCTAGTAAGGTCAGACATACTTCTGTAATATCGTCTAATCATTACGATACAATGCAACCCTTACCCGTTATTCAGCAAAAACCAGCATTAATCATTGCGAATCAAGAACAATTCCAAAAAACAAGTAAACAATAATGGAAACTGCTTTTATCATAGAAAAATTTATATTAGTTACCGCTGTTTTTGCAATTAGTTTGCTTATTGCTATGTATTCTACTTATGCAGAGCGTAAGGTAGCGGCTTTTTTGCAAGATCGCGTTGGACCTAATCGAGCTGGTCCTTTTGGATTGTTGCAACCACTCGCTGATGGAGCAAAAATGTTTTTTAAAGAAGAAATTATCCCCGCCCAAGCTAGTAAAATACTATTTATTGTAGGACCGAGTTTGGCGATGCTTACCGCTTGTATGGGGAGTGCTGTTATTCCTTGGGGACAAGATTTAGAAATTGCGGGTAAAAAAATTAGTCTTCAAGTAACCGATATCAATGTTGGGTTGCTGTATATTTTTGGAGTAGTGTCGTTAGGTGTTTTTGGAGTGATGATAGGTGGATGGGCATCGAATAATAAATATTCTTTGATGGGTGCTATTAGGGCGGCATCTCAAAATATTAGCTACGAAATTGCAATGGGGTTATCAATTATAGCCTTATTGATGGTTACAGGAACTTTATCTATGAAAGAAATAGCTGCTCAGCAATCGGGTTTTCACTGGAATATTTTTTATCAACCCCTAGGCTTTCTGATTTTTCTCATTTGCGCTTTTGCCGAAACAAATCGAACGCCGTTTGATTTACCTGAATGTGAAACAGAGTTAATTGGAGGTTATCATACGGAGTATTCTTCTATGAAATTAGGCTTCTATCTTTTTGCGGAGTATATTAACATGTTTGTTTCTTCTGCGGTGATGGCCACTCTTTATTTTGGAGGTTATAATTTCCCCTTTATGAATGATTTGGGATTCTCTGCCAATGTAATTACGATTATTGGAACCGTTGGGTTGTTTATTAAGATAATTTGTTTTATATTCTTCTTTATGTGGGTTCGTTGGACTATCCCACGTTTTCGTTACGATCAGTTAATGAACTTAGGATGGAAGGTGTTAATTCCATTAGCTATTGCTAATATTGTTTTGACAGGAGTTGTGTTAAGTTTAACTTGAAAGTAAAACGTTCGTGGTTATCGACGAGATAATGAAAGATTTTTTACGCTGATTAAAATTTAGTTTTTTTTAATGGAATCATTAACAAATAGAAAAAAAGTATTAGAGCAAAAGCCGATGAATTTTATCGAGCGGTTGTACTTGCCAGCCATAGTAAAAGGGATGGCTATTACTTTTAAACACATGTTTAAGAAAAAAGAAACCATTCATTATCCAGAAAAAACCCGAGAATTTTCTATTAATTATAGAGGAATGCATTCTTTGAAACGGGATGAACAGGGTAGAGAGCGTTGTACGGCTTGTGGTTTGTGCGCTTTGTCTTGTCCAGCAGAAGCTATATCAATGATTGCAGCAGAGCGCAAGGAAGATGAAATGCATTTGTATCGGGAAGAAAAATATGCCGCCGTTTATGAAATCAACATGTTGCGATGCATCTTTTGTGGCTTATGTGAGGAGGCTTGTCCGAAGGAAGCGATTTATTTGGATGGCAATATAGTTCCCGCAGATTACCTAAGAAGAAATTTTATATACGGGAAAGACAAGTTAGTTGAACCTACGTTAACATAAGTAAATTTTTTACCTTTGTCCGCTTTTTTAGGGGCATTTATTTTGATAATCAATATGTCTATATTTTATTTGGTTGCGTTTCTTTCCATCGTTTTTTCGTTGTTAGTGATTTTTTCAAAAAATCCTGTACATAGTGTATTATACCTCATTATTACTTTTTTCACATTTACCGTTCATTACATTTTATTGAATGCCCAATTTTTAGCTATTGTCAATTTTATAGTTTATATGGGAGCCATTATGGTGTTGTTTTTGTTTGTAATTATGTTGTTGAACTTAAATAGAGACACAGAACCTATGCACTCATTGGTTATAAAGATAATAGGCATTATTGCGGGAGGGTGTTTAGCGTTAACTTTAATTGGGGCACTAAAGGCTACATTGTCTTATAAGGTTCCTGTGGTAGTTACTAAGTCAGACTTGGGGCTAGTGAAAAACTTAGGTAAAGTTTTGTTTAACGAATTTTTACTGCCTTTTGAGTTGTCTTCCGTATTGCTGTTGTCTGCAATGGTAGGAGCAATTTTGTTGGCAAAGAAAGAATCTAACGCTATCAATTAATAATCTTATTTAATAATAGTTAATAAGGTTTCGTTACCAATCATTATTAATCAATCGAAATATTAGCACATCAAAAACAATGGATAGTTTCGTTACCAATTTGCAGGTAGTACCTCTTAATCATTATATTCTATTAAGTGTTATCGTTTTTTGCATTGGTGTTATTGGGGTACTTATCCGCCGTAATGCTATTGTAGTATTTATGTCTATTGAGTTGATGTTGAATGCGGTCAATTTGTTACTAACGGCATTTTCGGTACATCATGGAGATGCGTCAGGTCAGGTGTTTGTATTCTTTGTTATGGCTCTTGCTGCTGCCGAGGTTGCGGTAGGTTTAGCTATTATTGTTATGATTTATCGTAACACACATTCTACGGATATTGATATACTTAATAAGTTAAAGTGGTAGTTAATTAATAATTTTTCAAATAATCTTTCGGCTATCTCATTTTGCACCTTATATCTATAAAATAAACAATGATAAATTTAGTTTGGTTAGTTCCTTTATTACCATTGGCAGGGTTTTTAATAAATGGTTTAGGCAGAAATGTATTACCGAAAATTTTGCTTGGCACGGTAGCATCTTTAACTGTCTTTATTTCCTTTCTCATTAGCATAGCTATATTTTTTGAAGTGAAAGCTGGTGCAGCTGCTACAATTAATTTGTTTGAATGGATCAGTGCAGGCAATTTAAAATTATCATTTTCCTTTTTAGTAGATCCGTTAAGTTCCCTCATGTTGTTAATTATTACAGGTGTGGGTTTTCTTATACATATTTACTCTATCGCCTATATGCATGAGGATAAAGGATTCGGTAAGTTTTTTGCCTATCTCAATTTGTTTGTTTTCTTTATGTTGTTGTTGGTCTTAGGGGCTAATTATGTTGTTATGTTTATTGGTTGGGAAGGTGTCGGTTTATGTTCTTATCTTTTAATTGGTTTTTGGTATCAAAATGGAGAATATGCTTCTGCCGCTAAAAAAGCATTTGTGATGAATAGGATTGGAGATTTAGGTTTCTTGTTAGGTGTTTTTTTAATATTTACAACTTTTGGCAGTTTAGATTTTGCTTCTGTTTTTCCCCAAGCAGCAAAAATGTTGAGTGGCAATGCGACTTTGGTGTGCATTACGCTGTTATTGTTTATAGCAGCTACGGGAAAGAGTGCTCAGCTACCGTTATTTACTTGGTTGCCTGATGCAATGGCGGGACCTACCCCTGTTTCGGCATTGATTCATGCGGCAACGATGGTGACGGCGGGGGTGTATATGATTGTTCGCTCTAATATTCTGTTTACGTTGTCTCCTCTTACAA
>CANJWF010000046.1 GCA_947478315.1 Sphingobacteriaceae bacterium
ACCCTCTTTATCGATTTGCCCAATGCTCCCAAAGGCTTGTATCAGCTAAGCATATTTTGTAATCAAGGTATTTTAACGCAAAAAATGATCATACAATGAGAAACTATCTATGGCTACTTTGCGCGATAGTAGGCATGCTATCGTGCAAAAAAACGGAACAAAAAACCACTTCTAGCACCGCTACGGTGAGTGTAACGGTACGAGACTACGTAACCGGCTTACCCATCCCTAAGGTAACGATGACCTTGGAGTGGATGAGCAATTTTGCCAGCTATGAAGGCTACTTCGGCAGCACCGATAGTGCATCATTTTCAGTTTACTGAAAGTAGAGACAGAGAAATACTTTTTAGCAAATATGGCTATTATGATGCGCGATGGTCGATAAACAACAATGTAGCTCCCAATCCGCCTGCCGTAACGGAATGGAAGGTAACACTCAAAATGAAACCCAAAATAGCAGTAACAGGATTAGTAACCGATGGTAATAATAATCCTTTGGATAGTGTAAAAATAACCGTGGGGTATAGTAACACGAACAGTATAGGAGGAGGAGGAGGAGGTAGCTATTTGGGAACCTATTCTAAACCAGATGGCAGTTTTAATTTTATTGCTTATATCGATAAAAATTATGGATATAGTATTATCCTAACTAAAACTGGATATAATGAATTTGTTCAACAAATTGACACTACCCAAACAGCACAAAATTTCAGCATCAAAATGCAGAAACGAAATTAATCATCATTGAACAAAGTAAACACATACATGCCAAAATACGAGCACAAAACATAATAAATAAATGGAAGATAATGACCGCTTCGCAGTCATGAGTAACCTAAAAAACAATGAAAAAAATTTATCTATTCCTCGGTTTGTTTTCTACGTTCCTCATTGGCATCAATCAAACTAGCCTTGCTCAAGAAGGCATACCCGATAGTAGTGCATTATGGATTCATGCGGGGGGACTGGTAACTGCTAAACCTCTTTGGGACTTGGGCATCAACTTTAGGTACAAAAAATTATTAACAACTATAGGTATGATGCTATACCAAGAAGCGGAACCATCTAAAGGATTATTCGGAGACCAACTCCTAAAAACGCCCTCAGAAAACATGAAGCAAATATCCTGTTCAATAGGAACGTTATTAGCAAGTAAAAAAAACTTAGCTATTTTCGGCACTATTGGCATAGGTTTTTTGACTGGTACAGCAAGAGGGAGTTGGTTAAAAACCGATAAACCACCCAGTTCAGGAGGAGGTTCATTAGGTATGGGTTTTAATTTTAGTCTAGGAGGAGGAACAACCACCGAATATTACGAAAACAAAACACTTGAACGGTTAGCAATACCTATTGAGATCATGTTTCACTATATCCCTACCAACTGGGGTGGAATAAATCTTAAATTACATGCTAATATAAATAGCTATATGCCCCTTGCGGGTATTGGATTTAGCGTGTTAATTGGAAAATTAAAACTGACAGGTCCCATACATTGACAAGAAACCCAACGGCACACACAGGACTTTTTACATCAAGAATAAACGTTCTTTAGGTTTTATGATAACCGCGATTAAAAAACTAAATAATTTTCCGACATGAAACACCTACGTCTATGAAGAAATATTTTAAGCTAAAAATAGGCTTGTTAAGCGTTATCCTTACCCTATCATTAAACGTGAAATTGAACCGAGCAACAGCTCGTGTTGTCTATTGTTCAGCATGTCAAACCACTCAAGACAGTTCTTCTAACAACTATTCGAGTGTGTACGCAGAATTAGGCGGCATAGGCGGTATCTACTCGTTAAACTTCGATTACCACTTTGGTAAACAAGCAGATGGAGCGGGAATACGAATAGGTATCTCTAGATTAACGGTAGGTGGGGACATCACCACGATACCTATAGCATTAAATCATTTATGGAGTCTAAATGTTCGAAAAACTAACTTTGTTGAAGTTGGCATGGGGCATGGGTGTTACAAATATATTTTCTGAGCAAAGGATATTGGGCAGCAACTACTTCGCTCTACCTAACGCATACGTAGGTTATCGATATCAAAAACCACAAGAGGTTTCTTTTAGAGTAGGGTTAAATTTTCCGACTTTATTGTATATAGGCTTAGGAATACCTTTTTGACAATGACCCAAAACCATACAGCTTACCCATAACACTCTTACTTAACAGATTTATTATTAAATAAGCAGCATAACATTGTGCTCTGTTATGCCCAAAAACCTGTTTAAATTTTATTCGGTATTTGTTAGATAGTAATAGGTAGGAGCTTCATTATTTGATTCTTGCGAAACAGCTAATTGAACCCATCACTCCATCAAAGTTTAGAATTTTGATGAAACTTTTAAATTTGAACCCGTAGCGAAAGAACAAATACGCCTCAACAGACTTTTGAAGCGTTTATTTGAAAGTGGAGGATACCGGATTCGAACCGGTGACCTCTTGCATGCCATGCAAGCGCTCTAGCCAGCTGAGCTAAACCCCCATGAGTTGACAATTTTCGGTAATTATTTTGACTTATTCAAGTATTTTGTAATGATTTCGGCAGCTTTTTCTGAAGCACCCGGTTTTCCCATTTTTTGTTGCAGCACCGCATAATCAAACATAATTTCGGCATAACGTTTTTCTTTCTTGAGAATAGATGAAAGTTCGCGACCACAATTCTCCACATTGCAATCGGTTTGTATAAATTCTTTGATGCTCAATTTGTTTAAAATAAGGTTTACTAACGAGATGAATTTAATCTTAACCAACCGTTTACCCACAAAAAACGAAATCGGATTTAATTTATAAACCACCATTTGAGGCACTTTAAAAAGAGCCGTTTCTAGCGTAGCAGTTCCTGAAGCTACCATGGCAGCTTGTGCGTGCTGCAGCAAATGATAGGTTTGATTAAATACAACACAAATAGGTCTATTATTAAGCAAACGTTCATAAAAAGCATCCTGTTGAGCAGGCGCACCTGCAATAACAAACTGGTATTCAGGAAATTTATCAGCAACCTGTAACATCACTGGTAATAGTTTTTTTATTTCCATCTCACGACTACCAGGTAGCAACGCAACAATGGGTCTAGCATCTAAATGATTATCTTTTTTAAACTGATGATTAGCAGAATGTTGACATATCGCATCCAATAAAGGATTACCAACATAATCTACGTCCATGCCCCATTCACGATAAAATGCTTGCTCAAACGGCAATATGCACAACATTTTATCGACATATTTTTTGATTTTAAGCACGCGTTTTTGATTCCATGCCCAAATTTTTGGAGATATATAATAACACACACGAATGTGATGAGCCTTAGCAAATGGAGCTATCTTAAGATTAAAACCCGGAAAATCGACTAAAATAATTACATCTGGACGATAGGTTAAAATATCGGCTTTACATTGTTGCAAATTTTTAAGAATGGCAGGTAAATGAACTATCACTTCCATTAAACCCATGTAAGCCATTTCTCGGTAATGCTTCACTAACACGCCACCCTGTGCACGCATCAAATCGCCGCCAAAAAAACGAAAATCGGCTTGAGCGTCTTTCTGTTTAATAGCCTGCATCAAATTAGCGCCATGTAAATCTCCCGATGCCTCTCCTGCGATAAGGTAATATTTCATCTGTAAATAATTAACCTCTCGACCATTTATATATCATAAATGCCAATGCACACACAAAAGTGGCACCAACCACGCCTCGTGCCGTTTGTTCCTTATTTTTATGAAGCAAGTAACGAACAATCAGCAAATTAAGTGCGGCACACAAAATGTACGGTAAATCATCTTTCGCCAACACAATTACGTAATACTTAATAATCTGTATGACTAGTAACGCCAGTGAGGGTAGCAACAATCCTATAACTACTCCCAGCCAAATATTATCCTTTTTGAGCATCGAAATTCCAAGTGTTTAAAATATTAATAACATGATGGGCTGTAAAATCGAATTGTACTGGAACGACAGAAGTATAACCATTTGCCAATGCCCATTCGTCCGTATCCTGACCATGATCGAACAAATCAAAAACCCCCGTAAGCCAATAGTAAGTACGTTGGCTAGGGTCTAAACGTTCATCAAATTCCTCTTTCCACTTAGCAAGTGCCTGACGGCATATTTTTATTCCCTTAATAGTAGGCGTTTTGGGAAAATTGACATTCAATAAAGTACCCTGCGGTAATCCATTTTGCAATACCAAAGACGCTATCTCCAATACCTGTTTTTTTACTGGTTCAAAATCGGCTTGATGAGCATAATCACATAAAGAAAACCCAACAGATGGAATATTCTCAATAGCACCCTCCATCGCAGCAGACATGGTTCCCGAGTAAATTACATTGATAGACGAATTAGAACCATGATTAATGCCCGAAACACATAAATCTGGCTTCCGATGCAATACCTTATTAACCGCCAATTTAACACAATCTACAGGCGTGCCCGAACATTGATACATCTCTATATCATCATACACATCCACTTTCTCCAATCGCAACGGCTTAGAGATAGTAATAGCATGCCCCATCGCAGATTGCGGACTATCAGGCGCAACCACTACCACATCGCCCAACTGTTTCATCAAATTGGCTAATACCCGTATGCCAGGAGCAGCAATACCATCGTCATTAACCACCAAAATAATAGGCCTATTTGTACTCATGGTGGCGAAGTTACGGATTTTGACAAAATGCACTTCGAATGAATAAAAAATAGCGACAAGAAAATTCTAAAAAAGAATAGAAAATAGCGCTATTTTAGTGCTCCATTTACACACCTTACCATTAACATCGGAACATCATTTTATGTTTGCAGTAGTTTATAGCGGCGCACGCCATGCCGATTGGCGATTAATAGAAAAAGGTAAAGTTTTAATCGAATTTAAAACCAAGGGAATTAACCCTTTTTTTCACGACGAAAAATATATCACCCAGCTGTTAAACAAAACTAACGATTTAGTTAACTACGCAGAAGCCATCAAAAAAATATTCTTTTTCGGAGCAGGAGCCACCATTCCCGAACGTAAAGAAACCATCAGCACCTCATTAGCACTTTTCTTTCGATACGCCAAGGTATTTGTAGAACATGACTTGCAAGCAGCAGCTTTAGCTTGTGCAAACGACGAGCGTGCCATTATCTGTGTAATAGGAAGTGGCTCCAATGCCACCTATTTCGATGGAAAAAAAACAATTGATAATAACTTCGGATTAGGATATTTATTGGGAGACGAAGGTTCGGCAAATTGGCTAGGCAGAATCATACTAAGAGACTGGCTTTATGAACGAATACCCAAAGATTTTTTAGCCTTACTCAAAGAGACACATGACTACGACCGTAATTTGATTTTAGAACGAGTATATAAACAACCGAATCCAGAACAATTTTTATGCTCATTTGTAGATATCTTGATGGAACACCGAACACATACATACGTACAAAGTTTAATAAAAAATGGCTTCAACATTTTTTTAAACACTTACGTAAAATCTTTACAAAAAAGACATGGCAGCACACTCCCCATACATTTTGTAGGAACAGTAGCCGCCAATTTTCAAGACTATTTAAGAGAAATTGCAACGACCAAAAATATTACTATTACCACCGTTACCAAAGAACCCATCTACAACTTAGTAAACTATTACGCCAATAAAATTCATTAATTGCATCTATCGTTTCATACACAATTCATCTAATCTCGTAACCTACTTCAACGACAATTTTTTTATATTACTTTTTTCTCCGTGAAAAAAAGTAGGGGCAAGTACGACAGACTTTTTGATGGCAGACTATTTAATTCACAAACAACAATTTAAAAAACTAACAGATGAAAATTGGAATTAACGGATTTGGACGTATCGGACGCTTAGCCTTTAGAGCAGCCCTCAAACGTAAAAATGTAGAAATAGTAGGCATCAACGACCTCATTTCGCCAGAATATATGGCTTACATGCTCAAATACGATTCGGCACATGGACAATTCGACGGAACCATAGAAGTCAACGGAAACCACCTAGTAGTAAATGGGAAAACCATACGTACCACCGCAGAAAAAGACCCTAGCAATTTGGCATGGAACTCCGTGCAAGCAGACTATATTTTAGAATCAACAGGGTTATTTTTAACACAAACTGACGCTAGCAAACACTTACATGCAGGAGCAAAAAAAGTGATTCTATCCGCTCCTGCCAAAGATGACACACCAACCTTTGTAATGGGCGTTAACCATCAAACACTACGCGCAGACCAACACATCGTATCCAATGCCTCATGCACCACCAATTGCCTAGCTCCAATCGCTAAAGTGCTCCACGACAACTTTGGCATTGTAGAAGGATTAATGTCGACCGTACATGCAGCAACCGCTTCACAAAAAACAGTCGATGGAGCATCTAGCAAAGATTGGCGGGGCGGTCGAAGTGCCTACCAAAATATTATCCCTTCATCAACAGGTGCAGCCAAAGCCGTTGGACTAGTAATTCCCGAACTAAAAGGAAAATTAACAGGTATGTCGTTTCGCGTACCCGTTGCGGATGTTTCAGTAGTAGACCTTACCGTCAGATTAGCAAAAGCAACCTCCTACGAAAACATCAAAAATACCATGAAAAAGGCTTCAGAAACGGAATTAAAAGGAATTTTGGGTTACACAGAAGATGCCGTAGTATCAAGCGATTTTATTGGAGACGACCGTACTTCCATTTTTGATGCACAAGCAGGTATTGCACTCAACGATACTTTCGTAAAAATAGTATCCTGGTACGATAATGAATGGGGATATTCTTGTAAATTAATTGATTTAGCACAACATATTAATAATTTATAATCCGCCCACTAGAGACGAATACACGGGATTTCAACCATTATTTCTATACACAATTAATAAAATATCAATACCCTCAAAATATGAATACGAAAAATATATCTATCAAAAGTCTATTTATTGGACTTGGTATCATAGCTTGCCACCTTTCAACCGACGCCTCTCAAAAAAAAGTAGTTTCAACAAAAAAAAATACTACCAGTACCCCAGCTGTTGTTGAGAATATTACCTTCAATAAGATTATCCCCAATGACAGCAAAGTTAAAATTGGCAAACTATCAAACGGGCTAACCTACTATATCCGCAAAAACACCGAACCCAAAAAACGAGCCGAACTATATTTAGTAGTTAAAGCTGGCTCTATTCTAGAAGCCGACAATCAACAAGGATTGGCGCACTTTGCCGAGCACATGGCATTTAATGGATGTCGAGATTTTCCAAAAAATGCCTTGGTAGATTACCTACAAAAAGCAGGTGTACGTTTTGGAGCCGATTTAAACGCTTACACCTCTTTTGATGAAACCGTTTACCAACTTCCCATCCCAACAGATAGCACTGAACTATTCAAAAATGGATTTAAAATTTTAGCCAACTGGGCAGGATATGTCACATTTGATGCCAACGAAATAGATAAAGAACGAGGGGTTGTATTAGAAGAAGCAAGACTGAGAGGCAAAAACGCACAAGAAAGAATGCAAAATCAATACCTCCCTATTTTACTTAATAACTCCAAATATGCCACCCGCCTACCCATCGGTAAAGAAGCCATTTTAAAAACCTTTAGCCCCGAAACTATCAAACAATTTTACACCGATTGGTATCGCCCAAACTTACAAGCCATTATTGCCGTAGGCGATTTTGATACACTACAAGTAGAACAACTGATAAAAGAAAATTTTTCAGGATTAAAAAATCCCGAATTCATCAAAGAAAAACCACAATACCAAATACCCGCACACAAAGAAACCTACATTAAAAAAATTACCGACAATGAATATCCCTATACCGTTGGCTTAGTATTCTATAAACATCCAAAATTTGTAGTACACTCCGACAAAGATTTACTAAAAGACATCCAAATTAATCTAATCAATCAAATGATTAGTGCCCGCCTCAACGAACTATTACAGCGAGCCGATCCACCTTTTATATACGCCTCTAGCAATTACGGAGAATTTTTAGCCGGATTAGATGCCTTTACCACTACAGCAGTAGGCAAACCAGGAGAATTACTACAAGCCCTCAAAACAGCCTTAGAAGAAAATATTCGAATAAAAAAATTCGGATTTACCCCTACCGAGTTCAAACGCGCCAAAGAAGGATTAATGAACAATATAGAACAACAATACAACGAACGCA
>CANJWF010000047.1 GCA_947478315.1 Sphingobacteriaceae bacterium
AACTGATCATTTGGAAATCCGAAACGAAAACCTTTCCCACTTTCTTCATCGGTTGCGATGGGAGTACTTTGTTTATCTCCTGTATTAATGCACAATAAAATATCATGTGCATTGGCATCTTGTTGATCCACATAATGTGAATCATTAGAACAAATAATTTTAACTTGATGCTTAGAAGCAAATTTCAACAAAGTTTCATTTACAATATGCTGTTCATGTAAATCATGTCTCTGCAACTCAACATAATAATCTTCTCCGAATAAATCGAGCCACCATTTAAATTCATCTTCGGCAAGAAGTTCGCCTTTTTTAAGAATAGCTTGAGGAACAGACGCTCCAATGCAACAAGTTGTTGCAATTAATCCATCGTGATATTGCTCTATTAACGATTTATCTATACGAGGCCATTTACTATATAAGCCCTCCATATACCCTAAAGAACAAAGTTTTATTAAATTTTGATATCCTATTGCATTTTTTGCCAGTAATAATTGATGATAACGGACATCTTTCAATTCTTTTGTAAACTGTTTCTTATGTCTATCGTCAACCACATAAAACTCACAGCCTACAATGGGTTTTATGCCATATTTACCCGCTTCGGCAACAAATTTAAAAGCCCCAAACATATTGCCATGGTCAGTAATAGCCATTGCTTTCATGCCATCAACTTGAGCTTTTTTAAACAATCGAGATATATCGGCGGCACCATCCAACAAAGAAAATTGGGTATGTACGTGAAGATGTGAAAAATCTGGCATGTTCTTAAATTAGGTGTGTTAGGTTAATCATTATAACATCAAATATTGCATAGGGCTACCCTTAAAAATCCCCCTAAAATAAACCTTCAAATTCAAAGATGTGTTGAAAAAACAGGAAACGGTTAATCAAGATATTTAAACAAACTTACGCCGTACATTTGTAGCATAATAAAATAACCCCGAGATAATATTGCAATAACGAGAACAAAATCAAGCATCGTAATAAAATACAGGGAAAGTATTTAAAGAAAGAAAATAAACTTAGGGAGAGGTAAAAGTACCTAACCAATGCTCACAAAAATACAGCATTTGTAGAAGTTTATAACAGTTAATGCTGGGCTTTTTTCCATTTTTGCTGACAAATTTTTAGTTTTTATGACAAAAGAAAAACTCCGAAAATCGTTTCTTAATAGACGGACGCTGTTAACAGAAAAAGAATACGAATACCTAAACAGTCAATTACTTGCACAGGTAATCCGATTCAATTTTTGCGATTATAATTACTTGCACTGTTTTTTACCTATCATCAAAAACAAAGAGCCTAATACCTTTTCTATTATTGATTTTTTACGAACCACATACCCGAATTTATATATAGTTATATCCCGTACTAATTTTAGCACCCTGTCGCTCAAGCACTATATTTTCAATAAAAAAACAATCCTATCTAATAACAATTTTGGCATCCCAGAGCCGATAGATGGCGAGATATGTTCATCTGATTATATTGACATTATACTGATTCCTTTATTAACATTTGACCAACACGGTCATCGAATAGGTTATGGAAAAGGCATTTACGATAGATTTTTAACCGAATGTCGTCCCAATGCAGTTAAAGTAGGACTATCCCTTTTTGAAGGCATTGAGCACATTGATGAGACGAATAGTTTCGACCAACGTTTAGATTACTGTATCACCCCTACCCAAATCGTTCAATTCTCCATAACATCCTCCAAGTAATCCTTTATAATTACTACTTTTGACACCTTTCCTTTTTGTAAAAAACAGCCAAATAATGAATTCGTAAATAGCTGATTATTCGTGCGAGGAAATTGAAATAAAATGCTTTGCAGTCATGAATACGATGAAAGACAAAATACTAATGAATCATACGTTTCGATATAATCAGCGCTTCGCAGTCCATTAGTCCAATTAAAAACAACTTACGAAGCTCATCCATGAGTTCCATAAAAAATAAACACGAACGAATCATTATATTCTAATGAATACACAGCTACATCTGATTAATAACTAACCATCATGAAAACATTTTTTAAGTCAGTATTTGCTTCTTTTATCGGTTTCATATTGGGCGCAATCGTTCTTTTTTTGATACTAATCGCCGCCATTGAAGGAATTATTTATGCCGCTGAAAATGAGCAGACAAGCATCGTATCTAATTCAATATTACACATTACGCTACAACATCCCATATCAGACAGGAGCCCTCAGAATCCATTCAGAAACATCGACCTACTCAATTTAAACACCAAACCTATCATCGGTCTAAACGATGTAATTAAGTGTATCCAAAATGCAGCGTCCGACAAAAACATAAAAGCAATCTACCTTGATATTAGCAATCTACAAACAGGATGGGCATCCGTAGAAGAAATACGCAACGCACTTATCATATTCAAAAAATCGAAAAAAAAAATTATCGCCTATAGCGAAATATACACTCAAAAAGCATATTACTTGGCATCTGTAGCCGACAAAATATATCTCAACCCGCAAGGTTATTTAGAATTCAAAGGGCTCAACACCGAATATGTTTTTTTAAAAGGCACACTCGAAAAATTGGGAATCGAACCTCAAATCATTAGAGTAGGCACCTACAAAAGTGCCGTAGAACCGTTCATTAACGATAAAATGAGCGATGCAAGCAGAAAACAAACTTCAGAGTTACTAAATAATCTGTACCAGCATTTTATAAAACAAATCAGCCTGTTTAGAGGCATCAATCAAGATACGCTACTAAATATTGCAAACGAACTTCGTGTAAGAAACGCCATCGATGCCGTAAAAACCAGATTAATAGACCAATTAAAATATAAAGATGAAGTGTTGAACGAATTACAATCTATCTGTGGAGTCGAATCAATACAAGATTTATCACAAATACCGCTAGACGAATACACAAAAGCGGAAATAAATTCCAATCAAGAATATTCCAAAAACAGAATAGCCATCATTTATGCAACAGGAGATATCGTCGGAGGAGAAGGAAGTGAAGATGATATTGGTTCGGAAGCATTCTCAAAGATTATACGAAATATCCGCCTAGACAACAAAATAAAAGCCGTCGTATTAAGAATTAATTCACCTGGGGGTTCTGCATTAGCATCCGACATCATTTGGAGAGAAGTAGCACTCACACAAAAAATAAAACCCGTTATCGTATCAATGGGAGATGTAGCAGCATCAGGCGGCTACTACATTGCCTGCGCAGCTCAAAAAATAGTCGCAGAACCCAATACCATTACAGGCTCAATAGGTATCTTTGGCATCATACCTAATTTAAAAAATTTCTTCAATAACAAATTAGGCATTACATTCGATGGAGTAAAAACCGCAAAATTCGCAGATTTAGGAGCAGTGTACAGACCCCTCACTGAAGACGAAAAATTAATACTACAAAAAGAAATCGAAAGAGGTTATCAGACTTTTATAAGTAAAGTTGCCCTTGGAAGAAAAAAGCAATTAACCGAAATAGACCAAATAGCACAAGGACGCGTTTGGAGTGGAATAGAAGCAAAAAAAAATGGGTTAATCGACACAATCGGCGGACTAAACACAGCAGTTGCCATAGCCAAAAAAGAAGCCAAACTAACCGAATATCAACTAGTAGAATATCCTAAACAAAAGAATTTTTTATCGACCATCATGGCTGACATTTCCGATAAAACCCAAAATCAACTCTTAAATAAAGAACTAGGAGAACATGCCATTTACTATAGAGAATTAAAAAAACTCAGCAAACTGTACGGAAGTCAAGCAAGACTATTATATTCGTTAGATATACATTAAAAATTATCAAAATCGAACAACAATTAGCCAACAATACATTAGCTAAAATTTCAATATTTCTCCCATCCCCCAATTAGACACATGTTTAGACGAATAAAAAGCAAAAGCCTCAGATATAGCCTTATAGTTTTTTGTACCCTACTAGTATTACTCTGTGCCATAGAAACAAATTTTCTATGGCTATTCGGATTCAATCCGAGTTTAGACGATATCAAGCGCCCCAATATGCGTATCGCTTCCGAAGTATACACCTGTGATGGAAAACTCATCGGTCGTTATTTCAGAGAAAATAGAAGCCCCGTAGATTATCAAGAAATTCCAAAAAATGTTATTAATGCACTCGTCGCAACAGAAGACGCTCGCTTTTATAAACATCACGGAATCGACTTAAAATCAACCATTGGAAGCATTCTCTCTACCGCACAAGGCGACAAACGCGGCGCAAGTACCATCACTCAACAGTTAGCCAAAAACCTATATCGCACACGTACACAAAAATTTCAAGGTCTCATTCACTACATTCCCATACTCCGAACGTTAGTTTACAAAATAAAAGAATGGTCTACAGCCCTAAAATTAGAATGGTACTATTCTAAACAGGAAATATTAACGCTCTATCTCAATACAGTACCATTTGGCAACAATGCATTCGGTATAAAAACTGCCTCTAAATTCTATTTCAGTAAGAACGTAAACAAACTTAACATCAATGAAGCAGCCATGCTCATAGGAATGCTCAAGGCCACTTCAACCTATAACCCCCTTAAAAATCCAACACAAGCATTAGAACGTCGAAATATCGTTTTAACACAAATGGTCAAATACCATTATTTAAGTGCACAAGAATTAAAAAAACTAAAAAAGAAGCCCCTAAAACTGAAAATTGGACAAATTGAAGACGACAAAGAAAGCAGTAGTTACTTAAGAGATGCAGTAGCACGATGGTTATCAGACTGGTGCGACGATAATGGATACGACTTATACGAAGACGGGTTAAAAATTTACACCACTATCGACTCCAGATTGCAAACATTAGCCGAAGAAGCCATCAACGAACAAATGAAAGCCCTACAACGTAGGCTTAACAACGCATGGGGAAATGAAAACCCTTGGAGAGATAGTAATGGCAACGAAATGATTGATTACCCCTTAAAAGCCGCTCAACGCCTAAACGGGTACACTGCCCTAAAAGAAAAATTTGGCAAACAAACCGATTCTATTAATTACTACCTAAACAAACCCAAACGTATGACAGTGTTTACTTGGAATGGCGAAAAAGACACCTCCTTTTCAACACTCGATTCCATCAAATATTACGCCAAATTTTTAAACACTGGCATGATGACATTAAACCCCTTTAATGGGCACATCAAAGTATGGGTAGGAGGCATCAATCACAAATTCTTCAAATATGACCACGTCAATCAAGCCAAGAGACAGGCAGGTTCCACATTCAAACCTTTTGCCTATTTAACAGCGCTAGATAACGGCTACAATCCCTGCGACAAGTTTACCGATAAACCTATCAGTATTACCTACGAAGAAGATGGAGAACAAAAAATTTGGGAACCCAAAAATTCAGATTATCATTTCAGCGGAAGAGAAATGTCGTTACGATGGGCGATGGCAAAATCTGTAAACTCAATTACCGCACAACTAACCCAATTAGTTGGATGGAATAAAATCGTAGAATATGCACATAAATGCGGTATAGAGAGCGATTTAAAAGCCGTTCCTTCCGTCAGTTTAGGCTCTAACGATGTTTCCATTTTCGAAATGGTAAAAGCTTATGGGACATTCTTAAATCAAGGAAAAAAAACAACTCCCCTATTAGTAGAACACATTGAAGATAACAAAGGGAAAACACTCATTAAATTTAACACCAAAGAAGAACGCGTATTAAGCGAAGAAACAGCTTGGCTCATGCTATATATGTTCAAAGGAGGCATGGAAGAACCCGAAGGAACATCCCAAGCTCTTTGGGAATGGGATTTATGGAATCAAGGAAATGAAATAGGAGGAAAAACTGGCACATCATCCAATTATGTAGACGGTTGGTATATGGGCATCACCAAAGACCTAATAACAGGAGTTTGGGTAGGAGCAGACGAACGCAGCGTACATTTCAAAACATCACAAACAGGCGAAGGTTCGAGAACAGCGTTGCCTATTTTCGGAAAATTCATGGAAAAAGTGTATCGAAACACATCATTAGGATATACAAAAGGTAGATTTCCAAAACCGACTGTAGATATTACAAAAGATTATTACTGTCCATCACCAAGAATTAAAAGCATTAAAAAAGACACACTACAAACAGACAGTACAAAAAATGAAGATATACTAATAGACGAGCATATAAGCGAATAAAATAATCATTACACAAATTAAAAATGCCATACCTATTCAGAAATACTTTTTTGTGGAAGTGGAAACTGTTATTAATCCTAACCATTTTCATTACCAATAGCAGTCACGCACAATATTTCGGACAAAATAAAGTCCGATATAAAACATTGGACTTCAAAGTGTACCAAACCCCTCATTTCGAGCTATACTACTACTTAAAAAACGATTCCTTAGTAAAACGCATGGCCCAAGAATCCGAAATTTGGTATCACCTACATCAACAACTTTTTCACGATAAATTCAAGAAAAAAAATCCCTTAATCATCTACAACAACCATCCCGATTTTCAACAAACCACCGCCATAGATGGCGACATAAGCGTAGGAACAGGAGGAGTTACAGAAGCCCTAAAAAATCGTGTAGTCATGCCCATCATGGAGCTCAATCAGCAAACCCGGCATGTGCTCGGACACGAATTAGTACACGCATTCCAATACCATTCACTCCTATCAGGAGACTCAACCACCCTAGAAAATATCAATAATTTACCCCTATGGATGGTCGAAGGCATGGCAGAATATCTATCTATAGGCAAAGTAGATGCCTACACCGCCATGTGGATGCGCGATGCCATGATTAATAAAGACATCCCATCCATACGAGACCTAACCCTTAGCAACAAATACTTCCCATATCGATACGGACAAGCATTTTGGGCATTTATAGGTGCAACCTATCAAGACAGCATGGTAGTTCGTTTATTTAAAGAAACAGCACGTTATGGACTAGACTTCGCCATCGCTAAAACATTCGGATTTGATGAAAACACATTATCTGCCTTGTGGAAAAATGCAATCATTTCAGCCTATAAACCCTTTTTAAAAGACACCAACAATACACTCATCGGGAATAAAATTATTCACGAAAAAAATGCTGGCAACATGAATGTAGCACCCGCCATTAGTCCCGATGGTAAGTACGTAGTTTTCTTATCCGAACGAGACTTATTTTCAATCGATTTATTTCTTGCAGATGCCAGAACAGGTAACATTATTCGAAAATTAAGTAGTAAAACATCCAATAGCCATATCGACGAATTTAATTTTATAGAATCAGCAGGCGCATGGTCTCCTGATAGCAAAAAATTCGCCTTCAGTATTTTTAGCAAAGGACGCAATCAACTATTAATTATAGACATACAAACAGGTAAAACACTCAGTACCGAACCCATCCCCAACGTAGAGCAGTTTAGTAACTTATCATGGTCACCTCGAGGACAAGAAATTGCATTATCCGGATTAGCCAATGGACAAAGTGATTTGTACCTATATAACCTAGAAACTAAAAAAGTTACGCAGCTAACTAATGATGTTTTTTCCGATTACCAACCTCATTTTTCATCCGATGGGCAACAAATTGTTTTTTCCACCGATCGCGATTCATTCTCAACAGCCAATAGCAAAGTAGCCATTACCTATAACTTAGCCATTCTTAATCTAACCAACCATCAAGTTAAAACACTACCCGTGTTCAAAGGAGCCAATAATCTAAATCCACAATTTTCGCCAAACGATTCCCTTATCTACTTCCTTTCCAATAGAGATGGCTTTAGAAACCTATACCGTTACCATATTAAAACCCAAGAAACAAATCAATTAACCCATTATTTCACAGGAATATCAGGCATTACAGAATATTCCCCTGCACTCAGTTTATCACGAAACCAAAAACTAATATATTCTTTTTACAACAAACAAAAATATACACTATACGCCGCTAACATCAACGAATTTCATCCACTTGTAGTCTCCAAAGATTCCATCAATTTCGATGCAGCA
>CANJWF010000048.1 GCA_947478315.1 Sphingobacteriaceae bacterium
AAGTGTTTTTGGTCAATTTCAAACAATGGCTAAAAGCACTACAATGGATGTAGCTAAATGGATAGAATTTGACCGTTATGGCAATTTTTCTATCCAGTTTAAAGACACGTTGGTTGTAGGACAATATACCCTCGCTTCTACAAACACTACCAACACCTCAACGACGATTTCATTAACAAGATTTGGTGAATTTCTGCCAACCAGTAAAACAGGAGAGGCATTAAGTTGTAAACTGAAACGTAGTTCCGATACGGATTATAAAGTGTTCCAAGAGGTAAAGCCTGCCGTTGCTGTTACACTCGGCACATCCGATACCCAAACACCTCTTTTAACTAAAAAGTGGGGCGCATCGTCTTTTATCAAGTCAATTGAAATAAGCACCGAGTTTCAATTAGATGCAAATGGCAAACGTATAAATATACAACCCTCTATATCTAAAGATGCAACGGTCTATAAAAATGAGACATACGTTATCAATGGATCCGCTCAAGTATTTTTTACCAAATACGGAACTTTTTCATTCCACGTAAAATTACCAGGTCAAACAGAATATATCGTAAGACCTTACAATTGGCAATGGAAAGACCCACAACAAAGCATTATTTCCTATAGGCAAGCATTCCAATCGTTTAATCCTGACAATCGACGTGTTGAGTTAAGTAGTTTATCAGCGAATGAATTGCATCTGACAATATATGATAACTCGTATCGTATAGATATTATACCATTTAACATTATTGGTAACAGTTGGGTTGGTTTAACACCGACTAATACATTGATAACCTCCTATTTTACTACACCTAGAGATTCCTTAATGTCTGTTAGCGTATCTATTCCTCAATCGATCGATCGAAACGATAATCTTAAAATGCCGATTTTAACCGATGGAGATGGATTCTCATTACCTTTTCTACCTAGCGATGCTGCACAGCGATTAAGTTTTCCTTTAGAACAGGCGTTCGCGATTATACGACAAATTGACAATTCTATCAAAATCAAATTACGTCCTGAATTTGTTGCAAAATATGGAATTGAACAAATTAAAAAAGCATGGAGTAATAGCTATACTTTTGACAGCAACTATTATATAACATCGTTCCATTACAACATCACTAGTCTGGTAGATAGAGCAAATTATCGATATAAAGAAACTAGGATAATCGACGAAGTTATTCTAAAACCTGTAAAGTAAATCAAGCATTTAATTTAAGCTCTTATAACTAAATAAGCCCGATAAATACGGGCTTATTTAGTTATAAGAGCTTGTTGAAAAATCAAGCATTTTTCAACAAGCGTTGAATTTCGTCTAATTTCATCAGTGCTTCTACTGGCGTAAGCGTATTCACATCCAACACACTTAACAAATCTCTTATTTTAATTAAAACAGGGTCTTCTACTGCAAACATTTGTAATTGATAGGCTTGTTTCTGTACCCGTTTAATACTTTCTTTAATATGCTCTCCACCAGTACGCTCAGCTTCCAATCTTTTTAAAATATCTCCAGCCCTATTTACCACCTTCAGAGGCATTCCTGCCATTTTAGCTACATGAATACCAAAACTATGTTCACTTCCTCCTGGCACTAATTTTCTTAAAAAAATCACTTTATTACCCAGTTCTTTAACCGATACATTATAATTTTTAATACGTTCGAAGGTATTGGTCATCTCGTTCAATTCATGGTAGTGAGTGGCAAACAAGGTTTTAGGCTTTATAGTAGCATGTTCATGCAAATATTCTGTAATAGCCCAAGCAATGGATATACCATCGTAGGTGCTAGTTCCCCTACCTATTTCATCTAATAGTATTAAACTATTGGCTGATAAATTATTTAAGATGCTGGCAGTTTCGTTCATTTCTACCATAAAAGTAGATTCTCCAGAAGATAAATTATCGGATGCTCCTACCCTCGTAAATATTTTATCGACCATGCCTATGCTGGCTTCTTTAGCTGGCACAAAACATCCCATCTGAGCCATTAATACAATAAGTGCCGTTTGTCGCAAAATGGCAGATTTACCCGACATATTAGGCCCCGTTATCATCATAATTTGCTGACTGTCGGAGTCTAATTCAATGTCATTCGTTATATATTCTTCGTTAGCAGGAATATAACGCTCTATTACAGGATGCCGTGCTCCTCTAATGGTTAATGCAGTAGATGTATTTATTTGCGGACATACGTAATGATGTTTTACGGCCACCTTTGCAAAACAACATAAAACATCTAACTGGGCAATCAATGCTGCATTCAATTGTATCGGGCGAATGTAGGTTGCAATACTATATACTAACGCTTGATAGAGCTTGGTTTCTAACGCTAATATTTTTTCTTCGGCTCCGAGTATTTGATCTTCGTACTGCTTTAGTTCAGGTGTTATATAACGCTCTGCGTTGACCAAAGTTTGTTTACGAATCCAAGTAGTTGGCACTTTATCCTTGTGCGCATTCGTCACTTCTAAGTAATAACCAAAAACATTATTAAAAGCAATTTTTAGAGAAGGAATACCAGTTTGTTCGGCTTCTCTTTTCTGTAGCGCCAATAAATAATCTTTACCTCCAAAGGCAATTTTTCTTAGCTGGTCTAAGGTTTCATCAACACCATCGGCAATAACTCCGCCTTTTACCAATAAAGCTGGGGGTTCGGGATGTAATTGTGTTTCTATGATGGCACTAATGCTAGCACATGGGTTTAACTGCTCTGCCAAGCGTCTTAAACTTTCGTTCTCAATAGCCTCACAACTGTTTTTAATATCTGCAATGGCATACAATGCTTTTTTGACTTGGAGTATCTCTCTTGGGTTCACTTTTTGTAACCCTACTTTAGATATTAAGCGTTCTAAATCACCTATTTGGCGAATTTTAGCAACTAGGTTTTCGTGCAAGGTTTCTTGTTGTGTTAAAAACGAAACCACTTGCAAACGTTCTTCAATGGGCTTAGGCTCTTTCAATGGCATCATAATCCAACGGTGAAGCAATCGCGCGCCCATTGGAGAAACCGTTTCATCTAACACATCCATTAAAGTGCGCCCTTGTTCGTTATCGGAACCTATGAGTTCCAAATTACGCACCGTAAAACGGTCTAACCAAACATATTGGTCTTCTTCGATACGTGCTAGTGCTGTAATATGTTGCAGATTACGATGCTCCGTATCTCCTATATAGTGTAACGCAACTCCTGCCGCAACAATGCCTAATTTCAATGAGTCTACCCCAAATCCTTTCAACGATTTTACGTCAAAATGTTTCAATAAAATTTCGTAGGCATAATCGTAGGTAAAAGCCCAATCGTCGAGCGAATAGGTGTAGAATTTAGTCCCAAAAAACTCCGAAAAATCCTTTTGATACACTTTCGAGAAAACAATTTCGCTCGGCTTAAAACTTTGTAGCAACTTTTCAATATAATCGCTGTTGCCTTGCGCAACGAGAAATTCTCCCGTAGAAATATCAACAAAAGCAATTCCAATGGTTTGCTTCTCAAAATGAAGCACCGCTAAATAGTTATTACTTTTTTGTTGTAGAATATTGTCACTATACGAAAGTCCTGGTGTTACTAACTCTGTAACACCTCTTTTCACAATCGTTTTAGTAGCTTTTGGGTCTTCTAACTGGTCGCAAATAGCAACTCGCTGACCTGCCCTTACTAATTTCGGTAAATAAGTCTCTATAGAATGATGCGGAAAACCTGCCAGCTCTATGTACGAAGCCGCACCATTAGCTCTACGAGTGAGGGTAATACCCAAAATATGCGCAGCTTTTACGGCATCTTCTCCAAAAGTTTCGTAAAAATCTCCTACTCTGAATAGCAGTAAAGCTCCAGGATATTTTGCCTTGATGGTATTGTATTGCTGCATCAAAGGCGTTTCTTTAGTAATAGTGCTCTTTGTCAAGACGGTAATTTTATTGCGCGACAAATTTAGCAGTTGTTTATATATGTTTTTGGTTTATTATACTGGTTATGCTAATGCTTGTCCTTCAAGTGCATTTATGCTGAATTTCGCCCAGCGTTAATAATTCCAAAGGAACAACGTGTTACGAGTTTTTCGTAGATAACCTTAAGCGGTGAAGTCGCATCCAAATCGCGTAAGAGTGTCAATGCGTATTGTTGAATGGTAAGTACAGGCAAAATAATACGTTCTCGCATTTGAATAGATAAACTTTCGATAGGATATCGTTGCATCATTATTTGACTTCCGCTCAATTTTTGGATATAGGCTATAGACAGTTCGTATTCGGCATAAATGTTACACCATATATCGCCGAAGTCAGGATGGTCTTGTAAATGAGCTGTAAGTGGAAAAAAACATTTTTTCATAGCCATTTCGCAGTTATCAATTAACGTTCTAAAAAATAAAGAAGACTGATATAACCGTTGTACGGATAGCCAAAGCCCTAATTGTTCCATTTCTCGCAATGCGGTCCCTACTCCGTAATAACCTGTTATATTTTGTTTGATTTGACTTAAAGAACCAACATAGGGGATGGCTCTTAAATCTTTTAGTGTTAAACGCTGATGTTGGTTTCTTTTGGTTGGTCGACTGCCCACATTGGTGTCGCTATAAAATTTCAATGGACTGACTGTCTCCAAATAATGAATAAATTTTTCACTATTCTTAAGTTGACTGTAAGCCTCATAACTTTTTTCTGCCATTATGTTCAGTAAAGTTTCTTCATCGACAGTAAAAGTTTTTAGCTGATTATTTTTCACTTGTTTTAATAATCCGGCATGTAACAACTGTTCTATATTGAAACGTGCAGCTTCGGTAGTTCCAAAATTAGAACTTACCGTTTGCCCTTGCACGGTAAGTTGAATTTGCAAATTGGAAATATCTGTCCCCATCGAAGAATAAAATTGGTGCGTTTTACCTCCGCCTCGAGCTGGAGGACCTCCTCTACCATCAAAAAACACAACCGACACGCCGTGCTGTGCTGCCATAGTGGTTAACGCTTGCTTTGCTTTAAAAATACCCCAATTGGCAGCTAAATAGCCTCCATCTTTAGTACCATCCGAAAAACCGAGCATAATGGTTTGTATATTGTTACGATGTTGTAAATGAGTCCTATACCAATGATGCTGAAACAACGATTCCATTACCTGTGGAGCTTGCAATAAATCGTCTATAGTTTCAAATAAGGGTACAAAATCTACACTTAAATTATTCAAGTCCCAACCCGACAGTAAAAACATACCCACTAATTCTATCACTTGTATTTGATGACTGCATTGACTGATAATATATCTATTACAACCTTGTTCTCCATTATTATGCTGTATAGTTTTGATAGTTGCAATGGTATCTAGGGTATCTTGATAAACAGGGTCTGATAATTGTAACTTACGAGAGGGTTGGGTTAATGCCAGTAAGCATCGACTTTTATCTTCAAAAGATAAAGTACCATAATGGGTTGGTAAAACACCTAAATGGACTAATTCGCAAATAATTTGATCGTGTATGCCACTATCTTGTCGAATATCAAGTGTGGCAAAATGAGTGCCGAATACCTTTATTTTTGCAATAAAAACATCTACATATTGTTCAAAAAAACCGTCATGTTCTTTAACTAGAATGTATTTTATTCTCTGTAAGGGCGACAAAATATCGTCTATTCTAAAAAGTCGGTCGCTGTCTGATTCTTGTATGGCCGTACGCAATGTTATTTCAATTTGTTGAATTTCTGCTGCCAAACCTTTCATTGTCAACCTTCTTTTGATTTGGGCTAATTCGTTCAAATAACATCGTAAAATAGACCGACGCAATGCCGCAGCAACTTGCAATGTGATGGTACTAGTAACAAATGGATTCCCATCTCTATCTCCTCCTGGCCAAAATCCCAATTGTAAAAATTGCAATTGCTTGGCATCCTTTAAATCTGGGTATACACGTATCATATTATCAAGGATGAGACTCACGGCATCAAAAAAGACATGCTCCAAATACCATATTAAGGAAATTGCTTCTTCGTAGGGTGTAGGTTTATGTTGATTAAAAAACGGTGTTTTGCCCAGTTGCATCAAATAAGATTCAATATCATTGGTGGCATTGTTTTTGATGGCAACAGATAAATCGTTAATAATTCCCAAAACATCTCCAGAATAAAATTGAGTGGGATGAGCGGTCAATACCAATTGAACAGAAAAATGATGAAGTAGATTAACAAATAAATTTTGTTGCTCCATTGTTTCAACCAACACATGTAATTCTTTGAGTGTACCCAAACCTTCCATGTCATTAAAATCGGAAAAAGCAGCATCTTCCAGCGCATCAAATAAAACTACCTGACGTTCAGCAAACTTAATAAGTTGAAAAAGAAAATCGACTCTGTCTTGCTCTGACATGAAAGAGGTGTGTTGCTCGCAAAAATTATCAACAATCTTTTTGGGCGATAACCGCTGCCGAAACCCCTCTTCACAGTTTTCAAGAAACAACGCCAATAAAATACCTGTAGTTTCTATTTTATTGAAAGGGAGAGATGTAAACAAACTATTATACAATTGGAATTTAGTTCCCACTAAATTTTTAAACTTTACCAATTGCTGCTGTGTAATAAAAGAAGTCATGCTAATAAGTTATGAATAAATTAGATAAGAAAGATAAAAATTAAATCTGAAGTAAGTAACTAAGTAGTCGACCCTCAAAAAGTCGATTGCTCATATCTCTACTTTTTTTATTCGTGAGTGTTTGTTTTGCATGGAACTCATGACTGCGCAGCGCTGATTATCTTCGATTTCTCCGCGAAATGCGAAACATTCACGAACACCTATGATGGCTTACTCTTGTGTGAGTAAAAAAAGTAGCAACGAAAAGCTCGTCGCTGAATATTTGTCTTGCAAGTCAGCGCTTTAGCAATTTTGTGCTTGCCGACAAATATAAGGCGACAAACAACGGTTATTCATGTTTGGTGCTGTTGCATTTCGCAAGGCACAGCGGAATAATTTTTTCTGCAAGATTGCTACGTTTTTTATCCAAAATCTTGCATATTTTTCAGAGGATTTTTTTAATTTAATGACCTATAATATAGATTGTTAAATACTTTTTGAGGACCGACTAAATAGTAGTAACGCTCCTGGATATTTTGCCTTGATGGTATTGTATTGCTGCATAAAAGGCGTTTCTTTAGTAATGGTGCTCTTTGTTAAAATAATCAAGTTAATTTACCGCAAAGTTAACAGATGTATGGTCATTTTAATCGATTCCGAAAATAGAACTGGTTATTCAAAAAAACGCCGAGCAAGGTTACTATTGCTCGGCGTTTTTAATCATTACATCTTATAATTTTTATGGTTGTGCTTGAACGGTAGTTGAATACGTTGCCCAAGGTTGAGTAGCTTTAAAAGAGGTTACCAAATTTGATGGAACTTTAATGACTAAAGAAGGACTAGCACCCAATAAGATATTATTTGCTCCTACTGCAGTTGAAGAGTTTGTCGGCACTATGGTAGTGTTGACAGTAACGGTTCTTAAACTTGAACAGCCATCAAACAAACCTGGGCTAACTTGCGTTACGCCTGCAGTTATGGTAATACTAGGGAGCGAAGTGCAGCTTTTAAACATATTAGTTCCTAAGAATGCAGTTGAATTGATAGATCTTGGCAGATTAACGGTAACCAAAGCAGTACACCCTTCGAACAATCCCGCAGTAGTTGCTGCTAACGCCAAATTAGCTGGCAGATTAACGGTAGTCAAATTGGTACAATCTCTAAAAGCAAAATTTGAAATTGTAGTGACATTATCTGATAAGTTCAGAGAAGTCAAACCTGTGCAACCTTCAAAAGCAGAGACTCCTATTGTTATCAAAGATGTCGGTAATTGAACGGTGGTCAAATTCGTCAATCCTTTAAACAGACCACCTGGCAAAGCCGTCACTTGGGTAGTACGTAAATCGATAGC
>CANJWF010000049.1 GCA_947478315.1 Sphingobacteriaceae bacterium
CATTCAGATTTTGTACCCAATGCCCCTTTAGTTGGAAAAAATGGAGAAACTAATGAATCGTATAAAAACAAACTCAAAACCCTCATTTTCGCTCCTGGAAAGCCCATTAAAGGACTTCCTATTGTGGGAAGTAAAACAGAGATTTTTTCAGAAGATTTAAAAGACGATTACAATTATAAATTTTACAGCGGAACGTACTTAGATTCTATTCCTGTATACCGATTCAAATGCACCATCAAACCCGAACTATCAGCATGGACAAAGAGTGGGCTCATAATTCACGAACTTACAACCATCTTCGATAAACGAAATTTTCAAATTTTAGGTCGATATATAGACATGAAATACAGCAACCTTTTATTCGATTTCGATGTGCAAATGAACATAGAATTGGCTTATTTCGGAGAAGATTTATTGCCGATTAAAATCAGTTATCAAGGAACATGGGACATCCCTTTCAAAAAAGAAGAACGCGCAAGTTTTCTAGTGCTGCATAAGAATTATAAAAAAGAGAAATAGCTAACGGACCTACATATATTCCGGTAGCTATAAATCTCACTTAGTGAGAATATTTATTCGGCAGTGAAAGTACCTGTTTCTGTGCTTGATTCATTGACATAGTCAATTTTCAGATTACCTGTCTGTTGACTTTGTTGTAAATTGTAACTTCTGTCCTTGTAAAGAAGAAATTTACCATTAAATGTCCCATCACTATTTTTAACGGCATCAAAAGTATAATCAAAGCTACCAAGAGCTCCATTGAATGATAAACCCTTAAATCCATAGGTAACCAAAGCATCTTTTTTGAGGTACAAGTAATCACCATTTCTTTCAACTATTTGAGAATAAAACTCATCTTCACTTAACAGTACATACGTTCCGTCTCTTTTACGTACCTGCATTCCTGCAAGCTGAGTGCCTTGCGTTCCAGACTGTGTAGGCGGCAACCACGATTTCTTATATAAAGGTATCGTCGTATTATTTAAAGAAGATTTAACAGAATAACTTTTGACACCAGTTGCAGTCACACCTTCCACTATATTGCCGCTAGAAAATGTCATCGTCACTTCGGTTACTGGAGAGTAGAAACCAAATGTTCCGTTGCTATAATATTGTGTTTTGGTTTCAGAAGCCTTTGTAGTAGTGAATGAAAAAGATTTTTCATCGCTCGAGATAACTATAACAACTTTCATCGCTTTGTCCCAAGAATCATTTGGGTTATCTTTAATTAAAACAGCAGTTTGCGTATTGTCGGTCCATTTCCATTCACTGGAGCTCCCACTTAAATACGCCGTTCCATTGGGCATTACCTTTGTTTGATAAAAAGTACCATACTTACTTATCACTAACTTTTCTACGGAACCATCATCGGTGTTATTGTTGTAACTATAATTACCATCATTAAACTCAACTTTATTTTCTAAAAATGTGTAAGTAGGCGGATTGTTATTGTAAATTTTAGATGTAGTTACATAATAACCACCTTGTGAACTCTTTTTATCCATAAGCCATGTTTTTGCAAATTTTGCAGTATTGTTAGCACCTGTTGAACTTACAGATGGAACGGGAGCGGGCTTCGCTATAGGCTGTTGAACGAATAATCCCGCAGGATCTTTGGCAATATTTTTAAAACTAAACGATAAATTACCATCGGCATCTGTTTTTAGGCTCGAAAGTTTAAAAATAGGAATAAACGTATTATTGGTACCCGTAACATTATTTAATACCATTATGACCCCCAAATTAGGATCAGTTTCTGCTGTACAAATACCTTGGAAAGTAGTAAAAGATCCATCCACGTTCGCGAAAGAAATCCAAAAATATCCCTTGGAGTTAAACTCTACCCATTGTAACGTATTAACGTCATAATCTTTGGGATCTGTAGATGCCATTTTTCCTACTGACAAATTACGGAAAGAACCCAACGGAGCAACCCCAGAAGTACGTATAGTCCATCGTTTTGCCATTGCAGGAGCAACTGAAATCACTGTATTAGAAGAACTATTAGCAGGAATCACCAACAGTTCTTTGGCTGTTTGATTGGGGACAACCGGATCTGCATTAGTTACAGTGGGTGTCGTTGCAGTTTCTTTTTTACAAGAATTTAAACCGAATGTGACTAACACTATCGAGAAGACACCGAGAAGAAGTTTTCTTTTCATACCTAAATTATTAAATTTTAACGAACTCTGTTGTAGTTGAATTATTCTTGGATAAACTATCTCATATTTTTCAGAAAAAAATTTACAAGTATTTGAAAATCATATATCTTTAAGACCAAAGCGTTAATTTTCGTAAGCCTAACTCTTCAACTCTTTTCAAAAATTCTGCATCTGAATCAATTTGTAATACAACCCTTCCTGCAACATCAACTCTTGATGCGTACCCTGTTCTACAATACGCCCTTTATCAATAACCGCAATATTATCTGCATTTTGAATAGTACTCAACCGATGCGCTATTACCAATACGGTTCTATTACTCATCAAATTATTCAATGCTTGTTGTACCAATTTTTCAGATTCAGTATCTAAAGCAGAAGTAGCCTCGTCTAACAACAATATTGCAGGATTAGCTAAAACAGCTCGAGCAATGCAAATTCTTTGTCGCTGTCCACCCGATAACTTCACACCCCTATCGCCTATATTGGTCTGATAACCTTTCTCCGTATCAACAATAAACTGATGCGCATTGGCAACCTTTGCTGCATGTTCAACCTCCTCTTTAGTAACATGCAAACGTCCAAACACAATGTTATTGTAAATAGTATCGTTAAACAAAATAGATTCTTGGTTAACAGTACCCATAAAACTACGCACAGACTCCATCGTATAGGTTTTCATGTCTATGCCATCAATCAACAAACGTCCATCACTAGGTTCGATAAATCGAGGTAAAATATCCATTAAAGTAGATTTACCACCACCAGAAGAGCCTACTAGGGCAATTGTTTTACCCTTGGGAATCGTCAAGTTAACATCTTTTAACACAACATTATCGCCATATTTAAACGAAACATGTGCCAACTCAATAGAACTATTAAATTGCTTTAACTCCTGTGCATCGGGTCGATTTTGAATTTCGGCTTGCGTATCAATCAATGCCAACACACGTTCACCAGCAGCCAATCCTTGATGTAAATTACTAAAAGCATCCGTCATGGCTTTAGCAGGACGCATTACCTGTGAAAATAAAGCAATAAAACCAATAAATGCTTGAGGAGAAATTTCGGATGACAATACCATAGCACCCCCTTTCAACAAAATAACCGCCACCATACACACACCTAAAAATTCAGAAGTAGGTGCTCCCAATTGCTGCCTAGCAACCATTTTACGGTTAATTTCGGAGTAATGCTCATTCTCCTTGTTAAATCTGTTGGTAATAAAATGAACCGCATTAAAGGCTTTAATAATTTTTATGCCCGTTAAAGCCTCATCTAAATAACTAATCATGGTACCATAAGCAACGTGAGACGCTGCTGCCTGCGTTTTCAATTTTTTAACGATACGAGCAATGACAAAACCCGACACAGGAACTACCAACAAGGAAAAAACCGTCAGCTTAGCAGAAATAGTAAACAAAAAAGCGAAATAAACTAAAATTTGAAAAGGCTCCTTAAAAATAATTTGCAACGTACTCGTAATCGAAAACTGAACCACTTGCACATCCGACGATATTTTAGAAATAATATCACCCTTACGCTCATTGTTAAAATAGCCAATATGTAAATTCATCACATTAGAAAAAACCGCCTTGCGCAAATTCAACAACGTATATATGCGCAAGTTTTCAATAATTCTCTGCGACCAATATCTAAACAAATTAGACAGAAAAACAGAAATGATAATAACCGTACAGATATACTGTAAAGCACCCATTTTACCATTAGTAGCCTCTACCGCATGCAAGTAATAATAAAACAGTTGTTGAAAATACGAAGCAGTCCAAGCGAATTGAGGTTTAACCAATTCGACCACTGCTGTTTGATGTTCAATAAATAACGATTGCAATAACGGAACCACCAAGGCAATATTCAGCGTATTAAAAAACACACTTAACAAAGTAACGGGAATATAAGGTAACGCAAACTTTTCTATAGGTTTGGCGTAGGACAATAATCGAAAAAAAGTCTTCAAAACAATTTGTAATTAACCGTTAATAAAAAAATTCAGCAAGCACCAAAAGTACATATTTTTCATCCCCTACATTGCCTAAGAAATAGAAAAGGATGCTACTTGACTTATTGATGTTTAATAGCATTTATCAAAGTTTTTAAGTAAGGTTCAATTATCGAGTTTTACCTACGTAAAAAAATTCCCTTCAAATCAGACTACCTAAAAATTTATCCGTTTCAATAATGCGTACTCATACATCTTGCTACAATAACCTCATAAATTAAACAGAAGGCACCTAAATATGACAGGCAATTTTTAACTTCGCATACACAATCAACGTTAGCGTACCCACTATTATACACCCTTTTTAGGCTTTAGCACCATCGAATTATGATTCAGCGACTTTGCATTCAAAACTATGCTTTAATAGACAATTTAGACCTCGTCTTAGAAGACGAACTAAACATCCTAACAGGCGAAACCGGTGCAGGAAAATCTATCATTATGGGTGCACTCAACCTCATCTTAGGACAACGGGCAGAGAGCAAATATTTCTTCAACCAACAAAAAAAATGCATCATAGAAGGGCATTTCATAATCGGAAACTACCATTTACAAGATTTCTTTCTTCAAAACGACTTAGATTATGAACAACATACCTGTATTCGTAGAGAAATAACCATAGACGGAAAATCTAGAGCTTTTATCAATGATACACCCGTAACCCTAGCCGTTTTAAAAGAACTCGGCGAACAATTAATAGACATCCACTCTCAACACGCCACCCAACAAATCAACAACCGAAATTTTCAATTATCTATTCTCGACATCATCGCCGAACAACAACCTCTCGTAAACACCTATCAACAAACCTATCAACACTTCAAAGACCTGTGCCAGCAAAGACAAGAAGCACAAGAAGAGCTCTCTAAAGCCACCACAGAGCAAGATTTTATCCAATTTCAATTAACCGAATTACAAGAAGCACAGCTAACGCCCGATGAGCAAACAACCTTAGAAGAAGAGCAAAAACGCCTAAGCCATGCCGAACAGATAAAAGTAAACCTACTCAACATCGAAAATTTATTTTCAGAAACAGAAAATTCAATCCTATCGCAACTAAAAACAGCGCTTTCATTACTACACCATACCAGCCGATACAGCACCGCAAGTACCCCCATTGCAACACGATTAGAAAGCTGTTTAATAGAACTTAAAGACATTCAAACAGAAGTTGAATCGCTACAAAACAACACCCACATCAATGAGGAACGACTCGCACACATTAACGACCGCCTCAGCCTCATTTATCAACTACAACAAAAACACCGCCTACAATCCATCGAAGAACTATTAGCCCTACAACAGCAACTCAGTAACCAACAAAACCAACACGAGCATTTAGCCGCAAAAATCCGACAATTAGATATATCCATCGAAAAAACAACACAACAACTCTACGAACTAGCCACCACCATTAGCAAAAACCGCGAGCGTGCAATTCCTATCATAGAAAGCGACCTACGCAATTTATTTGTTGCCGTTAACATGCCCGATGCCGTTCTAAAAATTGAAAACAACACAGCGGCATTAACCAAAGAAACGCTCAACATCAACGGCATAGACCACATCAACTTTTTGTTTAGTGCCAATAAAGGTCAACAAGCACTACCTATCCATAAAGTAGCATCCGGTGGAGAACTTTCTCGACTCATGCTGGCCATTAAATACATCATTGCCAAGCAAACAGCACTACCCACCATCATTTTCGATGAAATAGACACAGGCATTTCGGGCGAGGCAGCTGTAAAAGTGGGCAATGTAATAGCCGAAATGAGCCATTTTATGCAAGTAATTGCCATTACCCATCTACCTCAAATTGCATCAAAAGGGCATGCGCACTACTACGTTTACAAAGAAACCGCCAATGAGCAAACCATATCTAACATTGCCAAGCTCAACCCACAACAACGCATCACCGAAATAGCAACCATGCTCAGCGGACACAATCCAAACGAATACGCCTTGCAACATGCCACAGAACTGTTGAACAAAGCGTAAAAGTTATGCAAAAGTTTATAGTACAGTATGCATATATTGGGGAGTTAGAGGTGTTTTTATGACAACTATAACATACAATGAAACACCCATGAGCACTATCCTCACAAAGGGGCATGATTACTGCTATCTGGGTTCTTCATCACCACTAAAAAACAAATTAAACAGATGAAAATTAGAAAAATAGGATTTACAAACCACCCAATTTTTGGCGACTTGCAACTCGACTTTACCGATGTTGATGGAAAAACTATTAATACAATTATTATAGCTGGGGAGAATGGAGTTGGAAAATCACTTTTACTCGATAATATTTTCGAGTTTTCAAACCTTACTGTAAAAAATGAGAAAAGAGAAGAGAAGAGGTGCTTTGAAATAGAGCTTTCAAAAAAAGAAGCTGAAATATTAAAAGTTGGGCAAAACTCCAAACAATACTTCAACAATATAGATTATGTTGATAATGTTTTTAAAATTCAAATTGACTTTAATATCACTGAAAATTGGAATCAAATAGACATTAGAGGAAAATTAGAAAATGGTTTTTCAGAACCTATGATTGGTCACCTATTTTCAGATGCAGACACTAACAGTATTTTAAGAGCAATATTTTCTGACGTTGAAATCAATTTTACGCCTAAAGAGATTAATACAGTTACATCTACTAACATTGATATCGATAATTTAAAAAGCCAACGAAGCAACTCAAATTTAGCAACAGAAATATCACAATTACTAATAGATGTACAAAGCCTTGATGCATTAGAGTTAACCGAATGGGCAAGAGAAAATATAGGACAGCCTGTTGATAATGATAAAATTGATATAAGAATTAAAAGATTTACATCTGCCTATGACTTTATGTTTCCTTTAAAAAAATATAAGCGTATTGAGAACAAGAATAATAAAAAGGAAATAATATTTGAAGAAAATGGAAAAGAAATGTCCATTAGTAAATTAAGTTCTGGTGAAAAACAAATAGTGTTTCGAGGCAGTTTTCTTTTAAAGGACAAGGAAAGTTCTAAAGGTGCATTAATTCTTATTGATGAACCTGAAATAAGTTTACATCCAAATTGGCAATTAAAGGTTTTAAGTTTCTTTAAAAAACTTTTCACAGATAATAATGGAGAACAAACTTCACAGATTATTGTATCAACTCATTCGCCATTTATAATTCACAATGCGAACAGAAATGACGACAAAGTAATTATTTTACAGAAAGACTTAGCTGGAAAAACTGTTATTCCAAATGAGGCAAAGTTCTTTGGTTGGTCGAATGAAAAATTAGTTCAAGAAGCTTTTAACATAAATCACTTCTTAACAGCGAATAAAACAACAGTTTTTTTGGAAGGTGAGACAGACGAAAAGTATTATAATAAATGTTTAGAGGTATTTGAAAAGACCGATTTGCCTATTGAATTCAAATGGATTGGAAGAATAAATGAAAAAGGAAATGTAGAAAACACTGGTGAAACTGCCCTAAATCAAGCTAAAACCTTTTTGACAGCTAATATGGAGCAAATAAAAAGTAAAATTATATTGTTCTATGATAGTGATACTAATAAACCTGAAGAAGATATTGAAAACTTGTCTATTAGGAAAATGAAAGTTAATAATGAAAATTTGACTTTTAAAATTGGTGTTGAAAATCTTATAACAATTGACCAAAATATTGATTTGCCAACATTTTACAAGGAAAAAATAAAAAC
>CANJWF010000050.1 GCA_947478315.1 Sphingobacteriaceae bacterium
CCTACCGAAATTTTAGCACAACAACACTATCAATCTTTAAAAGTATTACTTGGAAATGATTTTGTAAAGGTCGAATTGTTAACAGGTTCTGTTTCAAAAAAAAATAGAAAACCTATCTTAGAAAAAACACAATCTGGAGAAATTCAAATTTTGGTAGGTACGCATGCTTTAATTGAGGAAACAGTTGAATTTAAAAATTTGGGTTTAGCCGTTATCGATGAGCAACATCGTTTCGGTGTAGAGCAACGGGCAAAGCTTTGGAAAAAAAATGTTGTTCCCCCTCATATATTAGTTATGACAGCTACACCTATTCCTCGAACATTAGCCATGACACTTTATGGAGACTTAGATGTTTCAGTCATCAATCAATTGCCAGAAGGACGAAAACCTATACATACCGTTCATTTTTTCGAAAATCAACGGTTACGCATGATTGGCTTACTGAGACAAGAAATTGCTAAAGGAAGACAGGTATATATCGTTTATCCATTAATTCATGAAAGCGAAAAGTTAGACTTACTTACCTTGATGGAAGGAGTCGAGCATTTATCGAAAGAATTTCCATTACCCCACTATCGGATTAGTATAGTGCATGGTAAACTAAAAAAAGAAGATAAAGATTTTGAAATGCAGCGTTTTGTTAAAGGAGATACACAATTGATGGTGGCAACCACCGTAATAGAAGTAGGAGTAAATGTTCCTAATGCCTCTGTTATGGTTGTAGAAAATGCCGAGCGATTTGGTTTAGCTCAATTACATCAATTACGAGGTCGTGTTGGTAGAAGTTCAGAGCAGTCTTATTGTATTTTGATGACAGGAAATAAACTTAGTAAAGAAGGAAAAATCAGAATGGAAACCATGGTGCGCACTACTGACGGTTTTGAAATTTCTGAAGTAGATCTTAAACTCAGAGGTCCGGGCAATTTGGAAGGGACTCAACAAAGTGGAATCTTAGATTTAAAATTAGCAGATTTAGCTCGAGACCAATTGATACTTCAAGAAGCTCGAGCATGTGTTGAACAAATACTCTCAAAAGACCCGCAATTAGATTCTTTTGAAAATAAATCTTTGAAAAATTATATAGAAAATAATCAAACTCACTTAATTTGGAACAAAATCTCATAAATTCTATCAAATAGCACTATTTTTGATCGCTACATAATTACATATGGTTTCTTCATTTAACAATATCTTATCCTTTCGCATGAAGCTCATTTCAAATTTATTACTCATTTTAATTCCCTTTAGCAATTCATTTGCGCAACATTCAGATTCCATTGTTGTACGTAAAATTTATGATGAAGCCTTGCTAAAAGGGAATAGCTATAAAAATTTAGAATATTTATGTAAAAAAATAGGTCCGCGACAGAATGGTTCTGAAAATTCTAAAAAAGCAGTTGATTGGGTAAAAAAACAAATGGAACAATATGGTTTAGACCAAATTTCTTTACAAGAAGTTTCAGTACCTGTTTGGTTAAGAGGAACAAAAGAAAAAGCTTACATTATCGATAACAAAGAAAAGATAGATGTTCCTATTTGTGCTTTAGGAAACTCGCTTTCTACTCCGAATGGGGGCATTACTTCAGAAGTAATAGAAGTAAAAGATTTTCGTGAACTTAAACAACTGGATACCACCTTTATTAAAGGTAAGATAGTTTTTTTTAATCAAATTTTCGACCCTGCTATTATAGAAACAAGCGATGCTTATCTAAAAGTATTAAATCAACGATTAAACGGAGCCTCTCAAGCTGCAAAATACGGAGCCGTGGGTGTCATTATACGTTCTTTAACTCCTTCAATAGACAATTTACCTCATACAGGTATTGTTGAGTACGATGTAGCACTACCCAAAATTCCTGTTGCTGCCATTAGCACAAAAGCGGCAGAAGATTTAAGTAAACGACTTCAACAGAGAAAATTACCTACAGTAAAATTTCATTTCGAACAAAAATGTGAAACTTTATCTAATCAAACGGGACATAATATAATAGGCGAAATTAAAGGAGAAAAACAGAATGAAGTTATACTTCTCGCAGCTCATTTAGATTCTTGGGACTTAGGTGAAGGTGCTCATGATGATGGGGTGGGTTGTATTCAAATTCTTGAAACATTACGTATTTTTAAGAAATTAGGTTTTAAACCCAAACATACCATTAGAGTCGTAATGTTCGCAGATGAAGAAAATCAGTTATCGGGAGCAAAGAAATATGCTGAAATAGCTGCAAAAAAATCAGCAGAAACTTACATCGCTGCTTTAGAAACCGACTTAGGAGGATTTACACCGAGAGGGTTTACCATTGATACGCAGCAAAAATCGCTTCAAGAAATAGAAGAATGGTCGTCTATTTTTCGTCAATATGGTGCTGACAAATTTGTAAAGAAAGAAACGAAAGGCTCAGATATCCATTGGTTAAGAAATCAAAATACGATATTAATTGATTACAAGCCAGATACTCAACGTTATTTCGATATTCACCACACCGCTTTAGATACCTTTGAGCAAGTAAATAAAAGAGAACTTGAATTAGGTACAGCCTCAATTGCCGCTTTAGTTTATTTGATAGATAAAACACAATAAAAATGATAAATACTGCAAAAATAATTTGGGCAGACGATGAAATCGATTTGCTAAAGCCTCATATTCTTTTTTTGGAGCAGAAAGGTTATTCTGTGCAGGCTTGTACTAATGGAGCAGACGTTTTAGAACAATTAAAAAAAAATCAATATGATATTGTTTTTTTAGATGAGAATATGCCTGGATTAACGGGATTAGATACTTTAGAAAAAATAAGGACAATTACGTCTGATTTACCTATTGTGTTGATTACTAAGAACGAGGATGAATCTTTGATGGAAGATGCCATAGGTTCTAAAGTTGACGATTATTTAATCAAACCCGTAAAACCAAATCAACTTTTACTTACTATTAAAAAGCTTTTAGATAATAAAGATTTAGTTAGTCGTAAAGTAACTTTATCATATCAGCAAGAATTTAGAAATTTAGGTATAGCTTTAACTGAGAAACTAAACTCAGAAGAATGGATTTCTTTGTATAAAAAGATTGTTCATTGGGAAATAGAACTTGCCAGAATAGAAGATGTAAGCATGAAAGAAGTGTTAAGTCAACAAAAGGTAGAAGCAAATACACAATTTTTTAAATTTATTGAAAAAAACTATCTCAATTGGATAAATAACCCAATCTCTTCGCCCATACTATCTCATCAAATAATGCAAAAGTCGGTTTTTCCATTACTTTCACCTGAAAAACCAGTTTTTTTTATCCTAATCGACAATTTACGTTATGACCAATGGAAAACCATTCATCCTTTAATAGCTGAATATTTCAGATTGGAGCAAGAAAATCTATTTTACAGTATATTGCCGACTGCAACCCAATATGCACGTAATGCGATGTTTGCTGGTTTACTACCATTAGAAATGGAAAAAAAATTTCCTAATCAGTGGCAAAATGATGATGATGAAGGAGGTAAAAATTTATTCGAAGAATTTTTCTTAACCGAAAATATTAAAAGAAACTTTAGGAAAGAAATTAAACTATCCTATCATAAAATTTTGAACCAAGAACATGCCAAAAATTTATTTAATGATTTGCCAAATTTGTATAAAAATGATTTAAACGCTATCGTATTTAATTTTGTAGATATGATTTCGCACGCGCGTACAGATTTGAACATGATTAAAGAACTTACAAATGATGAAGCTGCTTATCGTTCACTTACGCTTTCTTGGTTTGAGCATTCTCCTTTATTAGAACTTATCAAAAAATTATCTACTAAAGAAGTTAAGGTTGTTATTACTTCTGATCATGGCACCATACGTGTAAATAGACCCACTAAGGTTATAGGAGAACGTAGCACTATTACAAATTTGCGTTATAAACAGGGCAGAAATCTCAGTTTCGTAGCGAAAGATGTATTTCAAGTAAAGGACCCCCATGAGGCAATGTTACCTAAACATAATGTGAGCACTTCGTTTCTCTTCGCGAAGGAAGACTTCTATTTTGTTTATCAAAATAATTATAATCAGTTTGTTCATTATTATAAAGACACTTTTCAACATGGGGGTATTTCTTTAGAAGAAATGATTGTACCATTAATGGTTTATGAACCTAAATAAGTGTCTAATAAGAAATCATAATGACTAAAAATACCTTATCACTGGTTTATAAAGTAGACACTTTACCTCTTGTTGCTAAGCAACTCATTGATTTTATAGGCGATAATAAAATTTGGCTTTTTTATGGAGAAATGGGAATGGGTAAAACGACATTAATACGTTCAATATGTCAAGTATTAGGTGTGTGTGATAACGTATCGAGTCCTACCTTTTCATTTGTAAACGAATATGTTTTACCTCAACAAAGCATTTACCATTTCGATTTTTATCGTTTAAAAAATGAATATGAGGCTTACGATTTGGGTTATGAAGAATATTTTTATTCTGATAACTATTGTTTTGTTGAATGGCCTTCTAAAATATCTCAACTCTTACTAGATAAAACATTTGTTCGCATTTTTATAGAGATGGGCAGTAATATGTTTGAGAGAAATTTGAATTTGATGATTGAATCTTAGGAACTAAGATTTTGTAATTAGGCAGACTGCATAGGCCACCACACCTTCTTCTCGACCTATAAATCCCATTTTTTCGTTTGTTGTTGCTTTAATAGAAATATCTTCTACATCTATTGAACAAGTTCTAGCAATATTTTCCCTCATAACCATAACGTGTGGATTAATCTTAGGTGCTTCTAAACACACCATTGCATCTATATTTCCAATTTTCCAATCTTTTTCTTCTATCATATTAATACATTCTTTAAGTAGTATTAAACTGCTAATACCTTTCCATCGGTTGTCTGTATTGGCAAAATAGTATCCGATATCTCTGAGTCCTGCTGCACCTAAGATAGCATCACATATTGCGTGGATTAATACATCAGCATCAGAATGTCCAAATGCGCCTACGTGGTGTTCGATATTTACGCCACCTAAAATGAATGGATGATTTTCTTTTAGCGGATGAACATCAAATCCAAAACCTACTTTTATTTTTGTCATTAATGTGATGGGTCTTTGTTTTTTATTTCGTCTTTTCTTGTTTTTCGATGTTGAAAAGTACAGTAAATCTAATGGTGTTCGAAAAAGGACTAGTTTGTCTCATGGGCATTAAATAGGCAAAGTCTATACCAAATTCACTATATCGAACTCCAGCTCCCATTGTTAGCGCTTCAGCGTTTCCTTTAGCAGGATTTTGATAAACATAACCAGTTCTAAGTCCAAATAAATCAGCATACCAATATTCAACTCCTGACGAATAGCTAATTTCTTGTAATTCTTCTTTTAATCCGTTGGGTGCATCATAAAAAGAAGAAAACAAAGCACTTGGTACGGTTCTATTAGGGTCTAAACCTTTTTTTATAGTTGTGTAGCTGGCATCGCTATAAACAGGTTCTGTTGGGGTTAGTAGTTTGTTAAGGTCTAATGCAAATGTAATCACATTATACTCAGCTGGGATTAATGTTAATGCGCATCCTAATTTTAAATTGGTTGGCAAAAAATATTCTCTTCCATTATCAACATAGCTAATTTTTGTTCCTATGTTAGAAATATTTGCTCCCATTGCAAATAACGCATCTTCCCCAAATATGGGTGCCTTGTTTCTGTAATACATTGAGATGTCTGCGGCAAATGCGTTTCCTGCCTTAATATTTTGCCCACCTACAACTAAACCCGATGCTAAATTTGAATAAATATAACGACCTGCTAATCCTAGCGAGAAATTCCCCCCAAAACTAGTCGAATAGGTTGCGTCTAAAGCAAATTCTTTAGGGTTGTATTCTCCTAAGCTGTTTCTATTAATATCTAATAAAGGTGCATTTCCTAATGAGAAATATCTAAATGAACCAGCAAGTGTTGTTCGGTCACTTAGCCTAGTAAATGCCGTAATATATGTTAGGCTAATATCTGATGCTAAATTTTGCATCCACGGATTGTACGATACTCCTATTCCCGATTCTTTTTCCATAAAGGCTAATTTTGCTCCGTTGGCGTATATTGAACCTACATCTGGCGTATTAGCTACACATGCTTCACCCATTCCTCCTGTTTTGGCATCTGGAGAAATTAGGAGAAAAGGTGCTGCGGTAGGTAGAGTATTAAAAGGGCGATAAGAACCATCCCCCGATTGACTAAAAGAAGTAAAAGGGATTATTGTTAGTGCAATTATAGTTATGAAAAAAAATCTTTTCATCTGAAAATAATTTGCTTTTAAATGGTCAGATGGAACCTCGTGAACATTTTCATGCTTTTTTGTGTAGGCAGTACATGTCGGTTTCATTTAAATGTTATCGGTCTTATTGTAGAGTTTGTGCATAGAGTAAGATGAATTGGTTATTTACTTTTTCTAGGGCAATTTATGAGATGATCGTTTACCATACCGACTGCTTGCATATATGCGTAGCAAGTCGTTGTTCCGAAAAATTTGAATCCACGTTTTTTCATATCCTTACTAATTTGATTTGATATACTACTTTGGGTAGGTACTTCACTTAATTTTTCCCAATGATTTGAGATTGGTTTTTGATTAGGAAGAAAACTCCAAAGGTATTTTTGAAAACATTGAAATTCATGTTGTACTTCAATAAATTTTTGTGCGTTTATAATAGTTGATTCAATTTTAAGCCTATTTCTAATAATTCCTTTATTTTCAATTAATCTTTCTACATCTTTTTTGCTGAAATTAGCAATTTTTTCTACATCGAAGTTATCAAAGGCTACACGATAATTTTCTCTCTTTTTGAGTATGGTAAGCCAGCTTAATCCCGCTTGTGCACTTTCTAAGAGTAAGAATTCAAAAAGTGTTTTGTCATCTTCAATTATTTTTCCCCATTCTTCATCATGATATTTGATGTAAATAGGGTCGGATAGACACCAATCGCAACGTTTTTCTGATTTTTCCATTGGATGATCTTACTTAGGAAACCGTCTGCCTAAAATTGCATAAAATTTTTCGAGTGGTTTTATTTTTTCACTCCACTGGTTAGCTACGCCATAGTTACGTTGTAGAAATCGTTCAGCGTCTTCAAAAGATTCACATTTATTAGTCAAATGGATTGCCTCGTTGTAGGTTGCTGTTGATCCGTTGAAGAGTTCTTTAATGAAAAACCATTTATCGTTTAAACTTATGGTTGCCTGTAAATCTATGTTCGTTTTTTCTTTTTCGACAATTTGGGCAATGCTTTGTCTAATTTCTTCGCTAGTGTTAAGACTGTTTTGCTCAATATTTTCCGTTAATCCACTACCAGAGTTTACAAGAAATGCTGGCTGACTTGCTGAATTTTTTGGCAAAATGGTGTCAATGTTGCGATTTGTTTTTACTTCGTCTCTTTTTGGGTTATTTCTTTCGAAATCATCGGATTCAAAATTTTGACTTTTATGTTGTTGTTGAGTGTTTTTGGTTACATTATATACTGGAATATGACCAATTCCACTTTTTTGAAAATTTGTTGGGCTTGCTTGTTGAACTTGTTGTAATATTTCTATGTGACTGGCAAGAAAATGAGCTTTTGCCAAAAAAAGTTTAAGTTCTATGTCATTAATTCTATTCTGATCTCGCAGCAAATTTTCATTTTGTTGAGCGCAGTCCTGTATAATTGCTTTTATTTTTGTGAGTATTTCTTGTTCTTTGTTAATCATAAA
>CANJWF010000051.1 GCA_947478315.1 Sphingobacteriaceae bacterium
CAGCATATTTAATTCCACGCTGCCACCAAAGCAACATTCTTTTTCTGTGAAAAAGCAAAGGATTATCAGTAAGCTTGGTAGGAGTATAGTATAAATTAATTTTAACATTCTTATTCGTTGCGGCTAATTCGGCTGTTCTAACGTTATAGTATTCTATTCTATTAGCAAGAAAACTAAAAATATCAATCATCAACGAAAATGGATTTTTACCACGAGGTTTTGTATAGTGTTTTTTTTCTACTCCTAAAATAATCGCATCTACCTCTGTGGCACCCCTCTTAATTGCTTCTTCTATTGAAACTACAGACCCCAAACCGCCATCGGCGTATTCACAGCCATCTTTTGATACAATAGACATAAACGGAACATAATTACAAGATATCCACATCCAATCACAAAAATCTTCATACGAACAATCTCTAACGGATTTATATTCGACGGTATTTTTAGAAAGATTGGAAACTGTAACCACCACATCTTTTTTCGTTTCTCGTATCCGATGATAATCTTCTAAAGTGAAGTATTCTACTATTTTTTTTCTCAACGAATGGCTCTCTCCAAACGTACGTTTTCCCTTTATTAATTGCCAAAGTACTCCAATGTGATTAATGGTAACATACTCCCTATTATCTTTTATTTTTAGAACGAAAGGATTGTTGCTAAAAATATCTTGTGGTGTAATAGTCGTATACGCATCTCGTATTTTATCAATTTCACCTATAGATAGGTGAGGGATTAACAAACTTCCCGTAGAAGTTCCCACAAAAATGTCATAGTCTTTTTGGGTGTTACGTATCAAATATTCTGCAACCCCCCCTGCAAAAGCCCCTTTACTACCCCCGCCTGAAATAACCAACGCCTTCATTTAAAATAAAATTTGATTTTTAAATACTTAGCCCTAAAGTTAGCTAAACAATCGTTATTTCAATAAACTACTTACTGATTGTTCGAGTACTTGCGTATAAAATGATTCGTAAATCGGCAAAATAACTGCAATATCAAACTGCTGAGCCCTATTAAGTGCCGCGGCTTTAAAGGTCGCTAACTTATCATCCGATTCTAATATAAAAATTGCATTTTTAGCCATGTCATCCACATCGCCTACCGCACTCATGAATCCTGTAACACCATGAATGTTTAACTCTGGCAAACCTCCTGCATTAGACGATATAACAGGTACTTTGCATGCCATCGCTTCCAAAGCAGCCAAACCGAAACTTTCTGTTTCAGATGGCATAATGAACAAGTCTGCAACAGATAGTATTTCTTCTACGGCATCCTGTTTGCCCAAAAAACGAATCCGCTCACATGTTCCTAAATCTCTACATAATTGTTCACAAACGACACGCTCTGGACCATCTCCAACCATCAACAATTTAGCTGGAACTTTGGCTAACAAGGCTTTAAAAATATGAATAACGTCTTCGGTTCTCTTAACCTTCCTAAAATTAGAAGTATGCACTACAATACGTTCGTTATTGGGAGCTATCGCCTTTTTAAAATGGTCTTTAGGTTTTAAACTGAAACGAGAAAGATCAACAAAATTAGGAATTACGGTTATCTCTTTTTGAATATCAAAATTATCATAGGTAGCCTTCATTAGATGACTAGAAACTGCCGTTACTCCGTCTGATTGGTTAATAGAAAATGCAACTACGGGTTTACATGTGGGGTCTTTCCCAATTAAAGTAATATCTGTACCATGTAAAGTCGTTACCACAGGAATATGAATGCCGTAAGTTTTTAATATCTGCTTAGCCATAAAAGCAGCAGAAGCATGAGGAATTGCGTAGTGTACATGTAATAAATCTAACTGCTGATAACGGACTACGTCAACCAACTGACTAGCAAGCGCCAACTCATAAGGAGGGTAATCGAACAAGGGATACTGAGATACATTAACTTCGTGGTAATACAAGTTTTCAGAAAAAAAATCAAGACGTGCCGGCTGACGATAAGTAATAAAATGAACTTGATGCCCTTTTTCGGCCAACGCCTTCCCTAATTCTGTGGCAACTACACCACTTCCTCCAAAAGTTGGATAACAAACAATGCCTATTTTCATGTGTTAATTGTACGTTAGTGTTTGTTTTTTTTATGGTATTCGTGAATGCAAAAGCATTTTATCAGCGATTAGAGAGAACCTCCGCTCATAGACATTACATTAATGTCCACTTTAAATGTAATCCATAGATGTTTTACAAATTGTTTGTCTAATCGAATTATTTACTTGTGTAAATTTGATAACTGATAGCCTCATTTTAGGCGTTTGCATTAAATTCGTTATACCGTTATTCGAATAACACCCTTACGAAAGAACCAACTTACCATCATCAATACACAAGTACTTTTCTTTAATTTATCCATCAAAACGGACAATTATTTCCCTATTCTTATTCAGTATACAGGGCACAAGTTCGTTATTTTTTATTGGCATAACACTATTTTCACATCAGATTAGATACGATTTCCAATACGAGCATCATTAAAAAATTTATCCCCTCTCCTAATAAGACCTTGTAACATTCTGGTAATATTTTAGTTGTCTGCATAACAGTATCTTCTAATTTTAATTTTTCATCAGAAAATGGTATCCTTGCTCATCAGTTTATAACTAAACCGATCGATTAATAGACATTATACAGATACAATAACTAATTTATTTTGAAATAAAAACAACATCATGGGAAGAGCATTTGAATTTAGAAAAGAAAGAAAATTCAAACGTTGGGCAAAAATGGCGGTGCAGTTTACTCGTTTAGGTAAAGAAATTGCCATGGCTGTAAAAGCAGGAGGAGGTAATCCAGAAACCAACTCACGTTTAAGAACGGCAATACAAAACGCTAAGGGTGTCAATATGCCTAAAGACCGTATTGAAAGCGCAATAAAGAGAGCATCAAGCCGTGATGAAAAAGATTATGAAGAAATTGTTTACGAAGGATATGGCCCTTATGGAGTAGCCATATTGATAGAAACGGCAACCGAGAACATTAACCGTACTGTTGGAAACATCCGTAGCTATTTTTCTAAACATGACGGAAGTTTAGGTAAAACGGGTTCACTAGATTTTATTTTCACACGAAAAAGCATTTTTAAAATCAGAGATCAGAATTTTGATGCAGACGAATTGGAGTTAGAACTTATCGACTTTGGCTTAGAGGAACTTTACATAGAAAATGAAGGAGAAATTAGCATTCAGTGCGCTTTCGAAGATTTTGGTCTCATGCAAAAAGTACTTGAAGAAAAAAATTGCGACATAATTAGTGCCAAGCCCGAACGGATAGCACAATCGCACGTAGCTGTTACAGAAGCTCAAGCCGAAGAAATTTTAAAACTATTAGACCGATTTGAAGAAGATGATGACGTACAAGCAGTTTATCACAATATGGCAGAAAAACGATGAATTTTGAAACATTTTTCACGACAAAGAAAATCAATATCGATGTCATACAAAACGTAAATGTAGCCCTGTATCAAAAACTATTCAATCATTATCAAGAAATGGGAGAAAAAAGTTTTGACTACAGCAATAAATTCATTTTCAACAAACTTCGACACTTATACCCATTATCCGATAAAACCATTACTATTGAACAAGCCGACAAAGAAACAACCCAAACTAAAGTAGCCTATACACCTCGATTTAAATCAGGCACCGCACCAAAAGCGTAAAAGAAATTATTACAGCACCACTTATGGGAATGATATTACGAGCAGAGCACCTCATCAAAAAATACAAACAACGCACCGTTGTTAATAATGTATCTTTTTATGTAGAACAAGGAGAAATTGTTGGACTTTTAGGACCAAATGGAGCAGGGAAAACAACATCCTTCTATATGATTGTGGGCTTAATTAAACCCAATGAAGGTAATATATTCTTAAACGATTTAAACATTACGGCTTATCCTATGTATCGTCGAGCCCAAAAAGGCATCGGATACCTCGCTCAAGAAGCGTCGGTATTTAGAAAATTATCCGTAGAAGACAATATCAAAGCTGTGTTAGAAATGACAAACAAAACAAAAGCACAGCAAAAAGACGCGTTAGAAGAACTCATTAACGAATTTAGCCTACATAAAGTACGTAAAAACCGAGGCGACTTATTATCTGGAGGAGAACGCCGACGTACTGAAATTGCACGAGCACTAGCCGCCGAACCTAATTTTGTACTCCTTGATGAACCCTTTGCTGGCGTAGACCCTATTGCGGTAGAAGAAATACAACACATCGTAGCCAAACTGAAAGAACGGAACATTGGCGTATTAATTACCGATCACAATGTACAAGAAACCCTATCCATCACCGATAGAGCTTATTTATTATTTGAAGGTAAAATATTAGAATCTGGAACACCCGAAAAATTAGCTGCCAACGAAATGGTTAGACGTGTTTACCTTGGTGCAAATTTTGAACTCCGCAACAAGAAAAATCAAACCAACACCGTTCAAACGTTATGACCTTAGTAAATTCCATATTTACTTGGTTGATGAAAAAACGTATTCATCAAATCGAACTCTTTATTAAATATCCTATAGAAGTACAACAAGAATGGTTTCGCTCTCTTACTGCCGATGCACGAGAAACCGAATGGGGTAGAAAATTCGATTACAAATCGATTCATAACTATCAAACATTTCAAGAACGAGTTCCCATACAAACATACGAAAGTCTACACCCCTATATTGAACGGATGATTGCTGGCGAAACTAATATACTTTGGCATTCCGACATCAAATGGTTTGCAAAATCCTCTGGCACTACCAACAATCGCAGCAAATTTATTCCTGTAAGCCCCGAATCTTTAGAAGAATGTCACTTTAAAGGAGGAAAAGACCTAATAACGCTCTACTGCCACAACAATGCCCAAACAAAAATATTTACTGGTAAAAGCTTAGTATTGGGCGGAAGTCATCAAATTAATCAACTCCATCCCGACACTTTTTATGGAGACCTTTCTGCCGTCATTATCAAAAATCTGCCTATCTGGGCAGAATTTCATCGAACCCCAGATTTATCCATCGCACTCATGGAGAATTATGAGGAAAAAATTGAAAAAATGGCAGAAGCAACCAAAAATGTAAACGTTACCAATATCGCAGGCGTGCCCACTTGGACCATTTTATTGGCAAGAAAAATTCTCGAAATCACAGGAGAAAAAAATCTTTTAGCAATATGGCCTAACCTAGAATTATACACACACGGAGGTGTCAGTTTTAATCCTTACCAAGAACAATTCAACAACCTAATTCCTAGCTCAACAATACATTATATAGAAACCTATAATGCATCCGAAGGCTTTTTTGGCATACAAGACCGCAACCACGCCAACGATTTACTACTCATGCTAGATTACGGTATTTTTTATGAATTTATTCCATTAGAACAAATACAACAAGAAAACCCAAAGGCAATAACACTCGACGATGTTGAAATAGGAAAAAATTACGCATTAGTAATTAGCACCAACGGAGGTCTTTGGCGGTATTTAATTGGAGATACCATTCGTTTTACCTCCACAAATCCCTATCGTATTCAAATAACAGGACGAACCAAACATTTTATCAATGCCTTTGGAGAAGAATTGATTATAGAAAATGCCGAAAACGCATTAAAAATCGCCTGCAAACATACCCAAGCCAATATCACGGACTATACGGCTTGCCCTATTTATTTTGATAATAAACAAGGTGGTGGACATGAATGGGTCATCGAATTTGAAAAAGAACCTAATGATATGGAACTATTCACCTATTTTTTAGATGAAACGCTAAAAAAAATCAATTCAGACTATGAAGCCAAACGTTTTAAAGACCTCGCTCTACGCAAACCCATTATTCACAAAGCTCCCCCACAAACTTTCTATAACTGGATGAAAAAACGCAATAAATTAGGTGGACAACATAAAGTACCTAGATTAGCAAATGACAGAAGTTATGTAGAAGAAATATTAAAAATGATACTATAAATTTTTATTGCATCATTACAAACTGGACTAAATTTGCGCCCATTTTTAGTGCTTTTTCTCTAGTCTGGGGAGTATCTTCGGGATAAGTACCTAAATCTTCCCATCCATTACCTAAATCACATTCATAGGTATAGAAACAAACTAACCTACCTTCAAAAAACAAACCAAATCCTTGCGGACGCTTACCATCATGTTCATGTACTTTCGGTAACCCATTAAACTTATATTTTTGATTAAAAATAGGATGAGTAGGTGGCAATTCTACAAATTCTAATTCAGGGAACACCTTTTTCATTTGCGGTCGAATAAACTTATCCAATCCATAGTTATCATCTATGTGCAAAAAACCACCTGCTAATAAATATTGACGCAAATTTTTAGCTTCTTGATTTGAAAATACCACATTTCCATGCCCTGTAGCATACACAAATGGGTAATTAAAAAGCTCTACACTACCAACTTCTACCACCGCCTCATTTTCGTCGAAATTAGTATTGATATTTTTGTTGCAAAACTGTATTAAATTGGGGAGAGCTGTACGATTTGCATACCAATCACCGCCACCGCCGTATTTTAGTTTTGCCATTTTATAGGCAGGTTCCGCAGCCATTAAATTTATTCCAATACCCCCCAAAAAAAAACATAAAACGGCTGCGATTTTTGTTTTTGAAAAATTTTGACGAACAATCATTTCTCGGAATTTTCAGTTATTCTATTTAACAAATTCACCTCCATACAAGCCTCTAAACCTGCTGTTTCTGTTCTCAAACGATTAAATCCCAAACTAATCGGTTTGCATCCTATTTGGAATGCTTCTTTTAATTCGTTTTCAGAAAAATCGCCTTCAGGTCCAATCAAAATCAAATATTGAGACTGTAATTCGATCAGTTGATTCAAAAAAAACCTTTCTCCATCCGCACAATGGGCTATAAATGTTTGACCAATAAAAGATGTTTGCAACAACGAGCGTAAAGTCGTCATTGAATTCAATTTAGGATGATACGCTCTAAGCGATTGTTTCATGGCTGACGTGATAACCTTAAGTAAACGGTCAACTCGTATTTCTTTTCTTTCTGAACGTTCGCAAAGAAGTGGCGTTATTTCGTGAACACCCAATTCAGTGGCTTTTTCCAAAAACCATTCGAAACGTTCTATATTCTTAGGGGGAGCAATGGCTATGTGTAAATAATAATTGCCATTACGCTGTTGTAAGCGATAATTTCGTATTTGTAAGATTGCTTTTTTAGGATGAGCATCCTGTATTTTGGCATCGTACCACCCACCAACACCATCTACTAACACTACATCGTCCCCTGTCGATAAACGCAACACACGCACGCAATGCTTACTTTCTTCTTCACTAAGTATATAACTGGTTTGCGTAAAACTGATATCAGGTGTATAAAAGATATGCATGATTAATTGACATTTAAGCGAAAGAAAAAATCATTCACAATAAATTAACGAGTATCTTTTTGGTCTTCAGGCAACAATGTCAATTCAAATTTGACAGATTCAATATTTTGATTTGATTTTTTTAAAACTGTCAATAAATATCCCTGATAATGAATTTGCTCTCCCACCTCAGGTATTTTTTCAAAAACAGCACTTGCCATACCAGATATGGTATCATAATCTTGGTTTTCAGGCAAATCATGAGGCAAATACTCATTTACATCATGAATAGTGGCTGCTGCATTTACGACAAACTCGGTATCTGTTAGTCGCTCCACAATAGGTTTTTCCTCA
>CANJWF010000052.1 GCA_947478315.1 Sphingobacteriaceae bacterium
AAAAAACAAACACAACTGAGTTAATTAACAGATGAAATGCCCATGAGCAATTGCTCACAAACCGCTGATGAATACGTTTGGGCATTCCATTTGACCATTAAAAATCAACTTGCGAAGGCATGCATGAGTACCATAAGGAAAATAAACGCTAACGAATAATTATATTCAAATGAAAAAAACCGAACTAAACACAAGTTTACATTATTTTAACTTCAACGTTTGAGAACGGTCAGGACCTACAGACAGATAAGTAATAGGCGTATCTAACGCAGACTCCAAGTAATGAATATAATCCCAAAGTTTTTGAGGTATTTGATGCATCTGATGAATATTAGTTAAATCTTCATGCCAACCAGCTACTTTTTCTAAAATAGGTTTAGGCGCAATCGTAGATATATCATAAGGCATATAGTCAATAGTTTGCCCTTCGTAATCGTAGTGGGTACAAACGTATATATCATCAAACCCGCTTAACACATCGGCCTTTGTCATTACCAGTTCCGTAACCCCATTTAACATAATTGCATATTTCAAAGCAGGCAAATCAATCCAACCACAACGCCTAGCCCTACCAGTAGTAGCGCCAAATTCATGTCCTATCTTTCTAAGTTGCTCACCTATTTCATTGTCTAACTCCGTAGGAAATGGTCCACCACCTACCCTTGTACAATAGGCTTTAAAAATACCAATTACAGCACCTATGGTTTTGGGAGCAATACCTAACCCCGTACAAGCTCCTGCCGTAGTCGTATTAGAAGATGTTACAAACGGATACGATCCAAAATCAATATCTAACATGGTGCCTTGGGCTCCTTCTGCTAAGACCGATTTACCCGAACGAATATAATGATTCACAAAATGCTCCCCATCTACCAATGGAATAGTTTTAAGAAATTCAATGGCCTCAAAAAATATTTTCTCTTTCTCTGCCAAATCATACTCAAAAGCATAATTTTTAAGTATTGATTGGTGTTTTTCTACTAATTTTTTATACTTAGCCATAAAGTCGGAAAGATGAATATCTCCCACCCGTAACCCATTTCTACCTGTCTTATCCATATAGGTAGGTCCTATACCTTTCAATGTAGAACCAATTTTAGCTTCTCCCATTTTTTGTTCATTGGCAGCATCCAATAACTGATGTGTAGGTAAAATGAGATGGGCTTTCTTAGCTATGAATAATTTTTGCGAAACCACAGGATCATAACCCGCAACTTTTAGCTGTGTAAGTTCTCTCTTTAAAATGATAGGGTCAATAACTACACCATTTCCAATTAAATTTAAAGACCTGTTATTAAAAATACCCGATGGTATTGTGTTGAGCACAAATTTTTTACCATCAAATTCCAAAGTGTGACCCGCATTAGGACCTCCTTGAAACCGAGCTACTAAATCATAGTTAGGACATAAAACATCTACTATTTTTCCTTTTCCCTCGTCTCCCCATTGAAGACCTAATAAAACATCTACAGCCATAACGAATATCTCAAAAAATGATTACGAATAAATTACAAAAGACAAATTTTAACCGCTAATTAGTGACTTTGTTTTCACAAATACCACCCTGGTGTAGACGATTACAAGCACCGTATAAGTTGAGAGAGTGGTGCTTGATTTCAAACTTAAGAAGTTCTCCCATCATGGTCTGAATCTGTTGAATACGAGGGTCGCAAAATTCCACCACTTTTCCACAATCTAAACAAATAATGTGGTCATGTTGCTTATAACCATAAGATTTTTCAAACTGTGCCATATTCTTACCAAACTGATGTTTGGTAACCAAATCGCAAGAAACCAATAACTCCAACGTATTGTAAACCGTTGCCCTACTTACACGATATTTTTTATTTTTCATCTGAACATAGAGCGTCTCTACATCAAAATGGTCACTTCGTGAATAAATTTCTTCGAGTATTGCAAATCGCTCAGAAGTTTTTCTAAGATTTTTATTTTCGAGATAAGCCTCAAAAATTTTTTTCACCATTTTAATTTGTTCTTCAGTTGTCATACAGTAGCCAAAGTTATCCAAAAAATCGTGAGCCAAAAAAAAACTTTGTCTTTGAAAGCGAAAGAGAGCCATTTAACGTTTAATAGTTGACATAAAGGTTATATAAACACAAGTATTTTAATTAGTTTAGCACGCTCAATTACTTTGATTCCATGTATTACCATCAAAACAAACTTCAACTCATGCTGAAAAGAAATTCACTCATAGGTCTTTGTATAATTGTATTTGCTTGTCAAGCCCAACCCAATTTTAATCAAGATGTTAGTGGTTCAAAAAATTTAAAAGCTGAATCTTACCATGGCACCGTTGGTAGGCAAATAGCCGAATTGATAGAAAACTACACGTACAAAAAAACACCTCTTAATGACTCCATTTCGGGACTAATCTATGAGCGATACATCAAAGCATTTGATTCAAACAAAACTTATTTTTTTCAAACAGATATTGAAGAATTTGAACAAGGGAAATTTTGGCTCGATGACGCCTTAAAAAACAACGATTTAAGTTTTGCTTATTATGTGTTTAATGTATTTCAAAAAAGATACATCAATTCTTTAAAATATTCTTTAACCGTTATTAATCAACCTTTTAAATTTGACAAATTAGACACTTTTTTTTACAATAGAGAAAAACTAGCATGGTTCAAAAATGAACAAGAGATGCAACATTGGTGGAAAAAAAGAGTCAATTACGATTTGCTAAATCTAAAATTAGCTGGCTCAGATTCAACAAAAAGTGTAGCAACATTAAAAAAACGGTACGAAGATTTGATTGCACAATCCGAAAAATTAAACAATCAAGATGTATTTCAAATTTTCATGAATGCCTTTACCGAATCTGTAGACCCTCATACCAATTACTTCAACCCCGCCAATGCTGCAAATTTCAATATAGAACAAAGTAGAACACTAGAGGGTATAGGAGCAACGTTAACAATAGAAAGTGAAATGATAACTATCGCATCTATCGTTGTAGGAGGACCAGCCGATAAAAGCAAATTACTACATGTAAAGGATAGAATTATTGGCGTAGCACAAGGCAAAGATGGCGATTTTACTGACATTATTGGATGGAGATTAGATAATGCAATACAGTTAATACGTGGGCCCAAAGGCACCACCGTTAAGCTAAAAATACTACCCAGCGGAGAAGCATCAACAGCAGAACCTAAAATTATTGAAATTGTACGCGATAAAATTGTATTAAAAGATCAATTAGCAAAGAAAAAAGTAAAAACCATTAAACAAGAAGGCAAAACAGTAAAAATAGGAATCATAGATATTCCCGCATTTTACATGAACTTTAAAGACTACCAAGCTGGCGACCCCAATTATCAGAGCACAACACGAGACGTGAGAATGCTGATAGACTCGCTAAAAAACGAAAAAATTGATGCCCTAGTCATTGATTTAAGAAGCAATGGAGGAGGGTCTTTATTAGAAGCTATTGATTTAACCGGATTGTTTATAAAAACTGGTCCAGTCGTTCAAGTAAGAGATATGCAAAACAACGTTCAAGTAAACATGGATCAAAATCCGAGCGTAGCTTGGGATGGTCCACTAACCGTTATAGTAGACCGTTTTAGTGCATCTGCCTCAGAAATTTTCGCTGGTGCTATTCAAGATTGGGGACGGGGTATTATCATAGGAACACAAACCTATGGTAAAGGTACTGTGCAAACAGCCATCAACATGCAAAAACTATTGCCTGCATTAGGAGAAAAAAGTGGGCAAATAAACCTTACAATGGCTAAATTTTATAGAATCTGTGGAGGAAGCACTCAACACAAAGGCGTTATGCCAGATATACAATTTCCCATGATTTATAGCGCAGATAAATATGGCGAAAGTGCACAACCCTCTGCCCTACCATGGGACGAAATAAAACCCTGCAACTATGTTCAAATCAATAACCTATCACTCATTTCTGCGGATTTAAAAAACAAACATGAACAACGAATGAAAAAAAGTGCCGATTATCAATTCATGTTAGAAGACATTAAAGACAATAACAAACAAGAAAAAGAGGTAAGTATTATTTTGAGCGAAGAAAAATTAAAAAAACAACGCGATGAAGATGCAGAAAAAACCTTAGACAGAAATAATAGACGACGAAAAGCACGAGGATTAAAACCTTTGAAAAAAGGTGAAAGTAAACCTACAGGAGAGGAAGACTACGACTTTATTGAAGACGAAAGTTTAAAAATTACGGCAGACTTAATCAACATCGTTAAGAAATAAATTGCAGAACGATCGACACACAAAATTCGCAATTAATCTTATTCAAAACAGTCAACTCAATTGATTAATCCCCATCAATGCAACTTTCGAGATTAGAGATAAAAGGATTTAAAAGTTTTGGAGATAAAATAACTATCCACTTCAATCAAGGCGTTACCGCCATTGTCGGACCTAACGGATGTGGAAAGTCTAATGTTGTAGATGCCATTCGATGGGTGTTAGGGGAGCAAAGCACACGCATGTTACGCTCCGAAAAAATGGAGAATATCATCTTCAATGGTACCAAAAACAGAAAACCCGCCAACTTAGCCGAAGTATCTCTTACCTTCGACAACACCAAAAATATTCTTCCAACAGCATATTCACAAGTTACAATCACTAGAAAACTCTATCGTTCAGGAGAATCAGAATATCGCCTAAACGATGTTCAATGTCGATTAAAAGACATTACCGATTTATTTCTAGATACAGGCATAGGACCCGATTCGTATGCTATCATTGAATTAAAAATGATAGACGAAATCATTACGAATAAAGAAAACTCACGTAGAACGCTTTTCGAAGAAGCATCCGGAATTTCCAAATATAAATTAAGAAAAAAACAAACTTTCAATAAATTACGTGACACCGAAAACGATTTAACACGTGTCGATGATTTGTTATTTGAAATAGAAAAAAACCTCAAAACACTCGAAAATCAAGCTAAAAAAGCAGAAAGATATTATCGAATAAAAGAAGAATACAAACAACTCAGCATTACCTCAGCATCTTTTAAAATAGAGGAATATAAAATTTTATTTAATCAATTAGAAGAGCGTGAACAATTACAAAACATCGAAAAAACCACCCTTTTAGCAGCATTAGACAAATTAGAAGCAACCATTCAACAACAAAAACTAGATATTTTACAGCAAGAAAAAAATCTATCCGTACAACAGAAAGCAACCAACGAATTTATTAGCAAAATAAGAGCATACGAAAACGACAAAAAAATAAAAAACGAACAACTTAAATTTTTAGAAGAAAAAGAAAATAAACTAACCACAGAACTTGAAAAAGACAAACAACAACTAAATCATGTTCTATATAACATTAAACGAATTAACGAAGAAAAAATAATAGAAGAACAACAACTAAACACCCTTCAACACACACTAAAAAATCTAACAAACGAATTAGAAGAATTACGTCTACAACAAAATTCATCCAAAACAGAATTAGATGAACTCAACAAACAAAATCAAGCACTACAAAATGCCCTTTACAACTTAGAAAAAGAAAGAGACGTATTACAAATTCAAAAAGACACGCTTAACCAAGAAATAGAGCGCACATCCAAAGACACCGATAACAAAGAAATCGAACTCACAGAATTTAATAAAGCGTTAGAAAATATAGATAATACCATTACCAACCTAAATAACCAACTCACAAACGATAAAAATTTTGAAAACCAACTAATCGATGAAATCGATAACATATCCACACTACTAACACAACAAAAAGAAGAAATAGTAAAAAATTCACGGAAATTAGATGCCAAACAAAACGAATATAACTTAACCAAAAGTTTGGTCGATAACCTCGAAGGATTTCCAGAATCAATCCGTTTTCTAAAAAAGAATCAAAATTGGACAAAAAATGCACTATTACTATCAGATATTTTCTTTTGTAGAGAAGAATACCGCATCCCAATAGAAAACTACCTAGAGCCAGTAATGAACCATTACGTAGTAGAAACCTATAGCGAAGCCATCAAAGGAATTAATCTATTAAGCGATGCCTCAAAAGGACGAGCAAATTTTTTTATCAGAGAACACTTCAAAGACCTAATTAACGACCATTCCATATCAAGCCCAACAAGTACGTTCCTTCCAGCCATGCAGGTCATTGAAGTAGAACCCCAATACCGTTTATTATGTGAGTATTTACTTCGTAACGTTTATATCATCGAAGAAAACGAAGAAAAAGAGTTAAACACATCAGACCTACCTACAGATATCGTATTACTCAGCAAAAGCGGACAATTCATCAAATCAAGAACAAGCATGACAGGAGGCTCTGTAGGCTTATTTGAAGGAAAACGAATAGGACGAGTAAAAAACCTAGAAATACTAGCCAAAGACATCAAACAATTAGAGCAACTTATCGGTCAACTAAAAGTTTTAACCGACGAGTACGTCGTAAAAATTAATCAATTAAAAGCATCAACAAAACAAAAAAATATTTTAATCAACGAACAACAATTACAACAAGCCATCAACGAATCTATATCTATTCAAACACGAAAAGACCAATACCAATCGTTTATTGAAAATAGTAGAAATAGAAAACAAGATATAGAAAACAGAATCACCACCATCACCTTAGAACTAGAAGAATTAGACCCAAAAATATCAACCCTAAAATCGAAAAAAGAACAATTTTTACAACAATTTTCACACAAACAACAATACTACAACGAACTTTCAGATCTTGTACTTACCCGTTCTTCCGCCTACAATCAAGAAAATATTCGTCTACACCAACAGCAAAATAAACTTGCTGGATTAGAAAAAGATTTGGAATATCGCGAAATCCAACAAGATACCTTACTCAAAAGAACAGAAACAAACACCCAAGATGTAGAACAAGTCAAACAAGAAATAAAAAATGTTCTCGAACATGTAGACACAAACGATGAAGACCTTATTGCCATGTACTTGCAAAAAGAAGAAATGGAGAAAGGGTTAACTACGTTAGAAAATGACTACCAACAAACTCGTCATCAAGTCACAACAAATGAAACAGAATCTAACAATTTAAGAAGAAAAAAAGATGCTGTAGAACAATTATTCAATGAACTAAAAGATAAAAAAAACCAACTCAAACTAGAATTAAATACACTCAAAGAACGTTTTTCAGTAGAATTTAATTTTGACATACAAACACTTTTAGAAACAGAAAACCTAGATTTAGAATTAAATCCAGAAAAATTATCCATATCCGACCTTAAAAGTCGTACAGAAAAATTAAAAAAACAATTGGACGAATACGGCTCCATAAATCCTATGGCAATGGAAGCCTATCAAGAAATGAATGAACGATATGAGTTTATTACCACTCAGAAAAAAGACTTATTAGAAGCTAAAAACTCGTTACTAGACACCATTAAGGAAATTGATGATACAGCCAAGGAACAATTTATAAATGCATTTAATCAAATTAGAAATAATTTTGTAAAAGTATTTCGCTCACTCTTCAACGACGAAGATTCTTGTGACCTAGTATTAATAGACGACACCAACCCATTAGATTCAGACATAGATATCATAGCCAGACCGAAAGGGAAACGACCTTTATCCATCAACCAGTTATCAGGTGGAGAAAAAACACTGACAGCCACAGCCCTATTATTTTCACTATACCTATTAAAGCCCGCACCATTTTGTATTTTCGATGAAGTAGATGCTCCACTAGAC
>CANJWF010000053.1 GCA_947478315.1 Sphingobacteriaceae bacterium
AACAGAGGAAACAAACGTACTATCGATACATTCCAAGACATACTTTTTCTCATTTCCGATAAAGACAGGTTCATGTAAACCAATAAAATCTTTATTGGGATATTGACTTTGAATAAATTCAATAACGGAACTAAACATTGTAAATATTGGCTTTGTATTGTTTTAAATTCTCTTTATCCTTAAACCAAGCTATCGTTTCGGCCAAACCTTGAGATAACGTATATTGTTGTGTCCAAGCAGTCAGTTTACTGATTTTTTCTTTGGAACCATACAACCGAAATACTTCAGATTTTTCTGGACGGGTACGCTGCTCATCATAAAATATTTTTGCACTTGGATTAATTTGAGCTATCAATTCTTGGGCTAAATCTCCAATGGAAATTTCAGATTGAGTCGCTATGTTACAATCTTCTCCAATCAATTTTTCAGATTTAGCAATCTCAATAAAACCGTTCACGGTATCTTTAACAAAGAGCAAATCACGAGTAGGTGTAATATCACCTAATTTAATTTGTTCAATACCCATTAATAATTGAGTAATAATGGTTGGAATTACGGCTCTTGCAGACTGACGTGGACCAAAAGTATTAAAAGGACGAACAATCGTTAAAGGTAAATCGAAACTACGATAGAATGATTCGGCAATACAATCTGCTCCAATTTTCGAAGCTGAATAAGGTGATTGTGGCTGACGAGGATGTTTTTCATCAATAGGAATATATTGTGCAGTGCCATATACTTCAGATGTAGAAGTCACTAGAATACGCTCAACACCTACATCTTTAGCTGCTTGAACCATATTTAAAGTACCCTTAACATTAGTATCAATGTATGAATCTGGAGAATGATAACTAAACGGAATAGCAATTAATGCCGCTAGATGAAATACAATATCAATATCTTTCATTGCAGTACGAACACCGTTAGGATCTCTAATATCCCCTGCAAATACCTCTATTTGATCTAATTTTTCTTTAGATAAACTATCCAACCAGCCCCAACTATTGAAAGAATTATAATATATAAATGCTTTAACTTTTGCTCCTTCTTCTAACAATCGTTCAACCAAATGACTGCCAATAAAACCATCTGCACCTGTTACTAATATTTTTTTATCTCTGAAATTAGCCATAATATAAATTTTACTACAAGGAACTGATGAATAGGTTACTTAAGTATTATAGAAATCAGTAAAAACTCATAAACAAACATTCGAATTATAATCTCGCATCTATCAAAGACCGGTCAATAAAAGCTTTAGTATCAAATATTACTGCGCCTTGATTTTTATATTGTTTAAAATCAATGCTTAAAAACTCATTATGTGCTACTGCTATAATTACGGCCTGATATATTTTTTCAACTAATGTATTTTGGATGGCGATTTTATACTCATCTTGTACTTCTTGAACATTAGCCCAAGGATCATATATGTCTACATTTAAACCAAATTGTTGGAGTTCGTGATAAATATCCACTACTTTGGTATTACGAACGTCAGGACAGTTTTCCTTAAAAGTAATACCTAAAATTAGTGCATTCGCTCCTTTAATCATATTCCCCTTATCAATCATCAGTTTAATAACTTTGTTGGCAACAAACATTCCCATCCCATCGTTGACCCTACGTCCTGACAAAATAACCTGGGGATGATATCCTAAACTTTCTGCCTTATGAGCTAGATAATAAGGATCGACACCTATGCAATGTCCACCCACTAAACCTGGTTTATATTTCAAAAAATTCCACTTAGTAGCCGCAGCCTCTATTACATCCGTTGTATCAATGCCAATACGATCAAATATTAAAGCAAGCTCGTTTACAAAAGATATATTAACATCTCTTTGTGCATTTTCTATGGCCTTAGATGCTTCTGCGACTCTTAAACTTGGAGCTTTATGTGTACCTGCAGTTATTATATTTCTATATAATCCGTCAACAATTTCTGCAATTTCTGGCGTAGAACCAGAGGTTACCTTTTTAATTTTGGTCAAGGTATTCACTTTGTCTCCTGGATTAATACGCTCAGGTGAATAACCACAAAAGAAGTCTTGATTAAATTTAAGTCCGCTAACGCGTTCCAATACAGGTACACAATCTTCCTCAGTACACCCAGGATAAACTGTAGATTCATAAATTACAATATTTCCTTTTACTAAAACTTCACCAATCATTTCAGAAGCCTTAAGTAAAGGTACCAAATCGGGTGATTTAAAAGTATTGACAGGAGTAGGTACAGTAACGATGTAAACATTCGCACATCGTATTTGTTCTAAATCTGAAGTAAATATTAAATGCTTAGAAGTAAGAATTTCTTCTTTAGTAAGTTCACAAGTATAATCTTCGCCTTTATTAAGTTCTTCAATTCTATTTTTGTTAATATCGAAACCAATAGTAGCGTATTTTTTACCAAATTCTACAGCTAAAGGTAAACCTACGTAGCCTAAACCAATAACTGCAATTGTTTGATTTTGCATATTAATTACTTCATCAAATTTTTATAGTTATTTCTGAAAATTAAAAACAGACTCGTTAAAAACCCACCTAAAAACCCACCTATTAACAACGCATATAATTTGCGTATCTTATTCTTTTTCAATGGTAAAATAGGCTCGTCAACGACTTGAATTAATGGTGTCTCTTTTTGTAATGCAAATTTGGTAGTCTCTAAATTTCTAACAACTTCAACATACGCTGTAGTTAATATTTGCACATCTATTTGTTTTTTTTGCGACGGAACACGCAGAGACATCCTCACCAAATTAGGATTTAAATCATAGGCATTCGCAACGCCCGAAATGTTAAGATTAAGTGCTTTTCGCAAAGAATCTGCCTTAGACTCTAATAAAACTAAATTACTTAATGTTCTTTTTGTTTTAGTTGAAGTATAAAATTCAGCAACGTTGCTGACTAACTTTTCCACAAAAACTTTACTAAACAATTCATTTTTTGATTGAAATTTAACAGAAATGATATTTAATTTTTTATCTACTTTTCCTACTATTAGATTATTCTCAGTAATCGCCCTATGAAAAATACCAATTATACTATCTTGAGTAACAGTAAAATGTGATGGATTACCTTTAAATTGAATATTAACCAAATTAGGGTTATTCTGGGTTTCAAAGCCATTAAAATTCATGTATAAATCTATCAATTGCTGTTTTTTTCCATTAATATTGACTGTAGAAAGTAATGTTTTTGCTATCATAGAGCGAGATTTCATCAAATACATGATATTTTCATCTTGAAATAATCCCCCGCTTGAGGCCGTACCTGCTAATCCAAATTGAGCCGCCAACCCTGCCAAAGAACCTCCGGTATTAGCTTTACCTTCTTGCTCCAACACAAATGTTAATTCGGCTTCATAATCAGGTTTAGACAATAAAGCATAAACTAAACCTAAACTTGCACATAGAAGAGAAATAAGGCTAACAAGCTTCCATTTAGAGATTAAATAGGAACACAATTCCTTAGATTTGAGAATTATATCTTTAAAAGATATTTCATCAGAATATAATTGGTTTTTCAATGGACTAATGGAATGCCCAACCTGTTCATCATCGGTTGCTGAGCACCCGCTCATGGGCATTTCATCTGAGTACAATTTATTTTCTAAAGGCAAATTCATAACACGTTCTTCTCCATGAATAGAATTATTGTTTTTTGAATTTAAACTCATTTGAAAGTTATTTATTTTTTAAGAAATGCAACTACAGTTATCAAAATTGCTGTTAATGAGCTAAAGCCTGTCGTTAATGCAATGAAATCTTGGGTAGTAAAACGCCTTGCTAAATTTTTCTTAGGTACAACAATCTCTGCCCCAGGAACAATTTTCGGATAAAACTTAGCGAAAAATATTTTTTTTGTGCTCTTGATTCGTCCATTAGGGTATATAACATAAGAACGTCCTAAATGAGCTTCATCGGTAATTCCCCCCGCTTGAGAAACATATCCTATCAATCTCAGACCTTGAATAAAAGAAGTATTAGCAGGAGAATAAACTTCTCCGCTTATTTTAACCGTTTGTAACAAACGAGGAATCGACAATAAATCACCCTCTTCTAGAATTAAATCAAATTTGCTGCCTGGATTAGTAATAGCCTTTTTAATATCAACATACACATAATCACTAACATAATCTTTTTGGTAAAAAGATATTGTAGAAGAGGATGTTTTAAGTTTAGAATCTGATAAATTGAGCGTCGTATCCAGCCCTTCTAGTACCTTATGATCAAATAAATTTTTCTGGTCGAGGATATTTGATGATTTAGTATTAAAAAAAACTCTGCGCAAGGACGCTCCTTCAACAAATCCTAATGCAGTAACACCACCTACACGTTTAATTAAATCAGATATTCGTTCATTTTTACGTTCTAAACTATACACACCAGGATAATATACTTCTCCATCAATTCGAACCAAACGTTGACGTTCATAGCCTACCTCCGACCTAACAGTTACAACATCAAAAGGTTGTAACAAAAATTTTTCAGTTGACAACTTGAAATTATCAGGAACATCGATCTGAAAAATTTCCGCAGTTTTAGCTTCCACAGAATTCCAATCAGATCCCGATATTCTACGCGCAATTTCTACTCGCTTAAATGAACCACCTACTTTAAACCCTCCCGCCAAAAGCAATAAATCTTCAACTGTCATTTGGGTAGAAAAATCATATAATCCAGGATTTTTAATTTCACCATTTATAGACACTTTGGATTGATTTCTAATTTGCGATAACGACAAAATAGTAACAACATCCTCTCTTTTTAATAAAAAATCTGTTTCGCCCTTTAATATACTAGAAAGATCAAAATCAATCATTTCTTTAACCATATCATCTCTCAATCGCTTAATATGACCTCTATTTAAAAAAGCATCAGGAGTAACTCCATCACTTTTTTGAATCAATTGACTTAATTTCATTCCATCTGTAAGTTCGTACTCTCCAGAACGGAATACCGCACCTTGAATCGTTACTCTATTCAAATAACGATTCAATATTGAATCTATAATATATTTATCTCCACTTTTCGGTTGATAATTCACAAAAGCATCTGCAAAGACATCAATAATTTTATGCTCTTTAGCGGTGTTTTGAATTACCTTTACTTTTGCCGTATAAGCCTCATCTGCAAAACCTCCAGCAAATGTAATCGCCTCAGACAAAGTTTCTTTAGGCAAAATCTCGTATAACCCTGGACGTTTAATCTTACCCATAAACTCGACGCGTGTTCGATAAGGAGGAATACGAATCACGTCTTGATCTTCTAAACCAAGATTATTTTTTTGATTACCTTTTAATAAAAATTCATAAATATCTAACACCGCAATTATCTTGTTATTTCTAATTAATTCTATACTACGCAACGACCCTTTATCATTTGGACCACCAGAAGCATACAGAGCGTTAAATACTGTGGCCAAAGAAGGAAGTGTATAAGACCCTGGCTTAATCACTTCTCCTATTAAAGTAACTTTAATACTGCGAATATTCCCCAAACTTATTTGTACGTGTGTATTCCCCGTTCGTATACCAGTATAAACTTGCGATAATTTTTTAGTAATTCTTTCGATAGCTTGCGTCATGGTCAACCCATTGACATAAACTAACCCAACGTAAGGAATATTAATAGCACCTTCAGGTGAAACTTTAAGCTCATGGGTAACTTCCGAATAACCATAAACGTCAATAATTAGTTCATCATCAGGGCCTATTTGATAATTTTTAGGTGTTGCCATCCTTAAATTAGGTTCAAAAGATTTGAATTTCCCTTTAAATAAGTCTGACCCAAACATTCGAGATTGCAATGGAGAATCCTCTGCATCAATAATAAAAGTATCTGGATAATTATAATTAACCTTTCTATCTAACTGTCTAACTGTTTTAAAATTGTGACCCTGCGAGGAAGCATTTTTAGGTTTAGAGGTTGAAATTCTGCTTTTCAATTTTTCTATGTCCGACACCGTCATCCCTTTAGCTGCGGCAGATTGCATCATCTGTTCCTCGGTAAGTCCCATAGCCTTACCTTGTAACATATATTTCTGTAACTGTTCATCGCTGAGCTGATTCGGATTAACATTTTGCCCCTTCAATTGCAATATAATCAAACAACTTACTAACAATAAACACCAGTTCAATTTCATTAGCATATAATTGGTTTTTTTAATAATATAATAGAATGCATCAACGATGGGTGCCCACCATAAGCATTTCATTGTTTTATGATTCTTTGATATCACTTAATTCTATTCAAAATAATTCCGAACTATATATCCTCCGGCTCTCAAATACAATTCTTTTTTCATTAATTTTAAATCAGCATATACCATATCCTCTATTAAAGACTGAAGATTATATTTCGGTTTCCAACCTAATTTTTGTTGAGCTTTAGTTGGATCTCCCAACAATAAATCTACCTCTGTTGGACGATAATAGGTAGTATCCACTTTAACAACTGTTGTTCCTAACTTTAAATGTTTGCAATTCAACCCTAACTGCTCTAGTTTATCAATGTCTAAATCTATGATAACACCTTTCTCCTGTTCATGTTTTCCACTAAACTCGATGACTATACCTAAGTCACCAAAAGCCATCCGCACAAAATCTCTAACCGTAGTTGTTTCTCCAGTAGCAATAACAAAATCTTCAGGTACAGATTGTTGTAGTATTAACCACATCGCCTCGACATAATCTTTGGCATGACCCCAATCTCTTTTTGCAGACAGATTACCTAAATAGAGACATTCTTGCATACCCAAAGCAATTTTGGCAACAGCTCTAGTTATTTTTCGGGTTACGAACGTTTCGCCTCTTATTGGACTTTCATGATTAAATAAAATGCCATTACAGGCAAACATTTGGTATGCTTCTCGGTAATTTACGGTTATCCAATAGCCGTACAATTTTGCCACAGCATAAGGGGAACGAGGATAAAATGGTGTAGTCTCATTTTGAGGTACTGCCCGCACCAATCCATAAAGCTCGGAAGTGGAAGCTTGATAAATTTTAGTGTGACTCACTAACCCTAACAAACGCACAGCCTCTAAAACACGAAGAACACCTATACCATCTGAATTAGCGGTATATTCAGGTGTTTCAAAACTTACCTTAACATGACTTTGTGCAGCCAAATTATAAATTTCATGCGGCTGTATTTCTTGAATCAACCTAATCAGATTACTAGAATCTGTCAAATCACCGTAATGTAACTTAAAATTAATTCCCGTTTCATGCGGGTCTTGATATAAATGGTCAATCCTATCGGTATTCAACGAAGAAGATCTACGCTTTAATCCATGAACCTGATAACCTTTTTTTAATAAAAACTCAGCCAAATAAGCTCCATCTTGACCAGTTATTCCTGTTATCAACGCTTTTTTAATCATTTTTTATACGGAAAGGTAGGATTTCAATTGAACTATATTATCAACCCTATTAGATATAGCTCCATTTATATCAGCCAAATACAAAGAGTACCAATCAAGTAAATAAATTGTCTCAAAGAGCGTTTTTAAACATTTACCTTCTTCAATAAGAATTTCTTGAAAAGATTCATGATTTTTATGTAGTAAGTCTTTAACAAATAAAAACCTACGAGTAATTCTAATATTTTCTCTACTATTCAAAAAAATAAAATTACTACCTGTTTTGCCATAATAAGATTCTATAACATTATGATTAGTTTCTGGAAGTACCGTAA
>CANJWF010000054.1 GCA_947478315.1 Sphingobacteriaceae bacterium
CATTGGAGAATTAGTCGAATGATTTTCTTCAAAATCTAAATAGAAGTTTGTTGTCGGAAAAACATTGTTGTGCCTGTTTTTTAAGGCATTATAATCATCAATATCAAACAAATAGAATCTGTCGAACAAATTGAGATAATTTTTAGCTTTAGGAAATCGGTCTAAGCCATCCCATTGGTAAGCAACCAACTCATTTACTTTTTGTTTTACGTGAAGGATGGTGTTTGTAGAAAAGAAATCAGGACGGATAATAATTCCAAAATCAATTTTTTTATCAATTTTATTTAGTTCGTTCGTTAAACCATTGTCGTGAAAATCGTCTTTTAGGGTTTGTTTAAATCTTTTATCGAATAAAAATGTTTTTCGTATAAAATTGTGGCAACGTTGTGTGAAGTTTTTATAAGTAAATCGCTTATCACTTAAAAATAATAATTCAACTTTGAAACCTATACTTTCAATATTTCTTACGACGCCCTCGTATAAATTGAAATGAATAGGCATAATTAAGATGATTTTTTTTTGAGAACTTAAATGCTGATTATGTGCCATGTTTTTTTGATAGGGAATGAATATGCAAAAAATCTTATTCCACAAGTGTGAGCTGTGATAGGTGAGTTGAATTTTTTAGTTAGGAGATACTTCCGACAAAAATATGAAAAAACAGCTATGTAGGTTATGTTGCGTGTAGTTTACTTATTTTATAATTAATCTCAGGTGTTGCCAGTACAATGCTTTAATATATTTACCCTATGATAAGCATTATTACTTCTGTTCATAATCAGTTATCTATGAACAAATTGTTTTACGAAACATTGGTTAAAAATACCGCTTACGATTTTCAATTAATTGTGATTGATAACAATTCTACCGATGGCTCTCGAGAATATTTTAGTGATAAAGCAACGTTGATTTTAAATAATCAAAATTTTACCTATCCATATTGTCAAAACCAAGGTATTCAAGTTGCCAAGTACGATAATTTAGCATTTTTAAATAACGATTTGTTAGTTTCTGAAAATTGGGATAAGAGAGTACTAGAAATTATGAAGCAACATAACGTTGAGGTAATTTCATTTGCAACCAACGATAGGCTCGAAACTCCACTTGCAACTAAAAGAAATAGTAGACGATGGAAGCGAATCAAATATCCTATTATGCGTTTGTTGGGAACGAACGACTTTACGCTAAAATTGATGGCAAAGTTGATGTATGGTAATTTTGATAATTATACAGAGCGTCGCTATCGACAATTTGGAGACCAACTTATCGAAGGATTTAGCGGATCTGCTATTTTGATGAACAGAACTGCGTTAAATAAGATAGGAGAATGGGATGAGCGTATATATGTTGCCGATTTTGATATTTATTGTAGAACAAAACAACGCTCTATCGATTACGGAGATATGCAACCAATTCAATTGGCTTTGGGTGTATATTTTCATCACTATCAGAGACTAACACTTAAATCTAATTTTGAGCCATTTACGAATAAGTATCAAGAAATTTCACTCGAAGAAAAATGGCAAGGCAGAGAAAAAGATTTGTTGAAAGATATAGATAAATGAATCAAATTTTTCGACTTAACTTTCTGTCAATAAATTATCTTCCGATTTAATAAACCACATTTCAAAGATTATTTTTATCCAAATTAAAAAACAGGGTAGGGCTTTTAAGGCGAAAGGAAGTACGATTGTTTGATAAAGAACTCTCGGAAATAAATCTGATGGGGAAAATACGGTAAGAATCATCGCCAGTATTAGTAGGTTAATATCCAATATGTTACGTTTTTGTTTCCCCACAAACCAAATTCCTACGCCTATCATTGCGATAATATAAGTGCAAGATTCAGAACCTGTACTAAATAATACGACGAATAATAGCACGGACGCTAACATGAGCTGTTGAAATCTTTTAAATTCATAGGCTTTGAAGTTAAGACAAGCTGTTGCCGAAAAAATTAATGCAGGAACTATGACTATCCAATTTGATTGGAGTGTGAAATTGCCAATGCGTTGAATCATGCCAATTGCCGATATATTTTGCATATTCATTTGACCTGTAATATTTCGAGCATTTTTCATAACCAATTCATTTTTCCAATCTAAGTAGCTTTGTATTACAAAATCGGGAGAAGAATACAACATGGGAATACAAAAACATACGATAGACCAAAATAATAGGCTTAACGAGAATTTTATTTTATGCTGCGAAAAAAAGAAAAATGCCACACCTACTATGCCATACAGTTTAGTAAATAAACCGATGGCAATGCAACATGCTGCCCAAAAATCTTTCTCTTTTCGGATGAAAACATAACTTAAGACAATCATTGCCGCTACAAATGGGTTGAACTGAACGTTAAAACTAGACGTCATCAATTCATGCGCACAAATGATGTATATCCAGTTTTTCTGTGTTTGTGTTAATTCTAATTTGCTAACTGCCCAGTATAAAATGAACGCGTTAAAAAGCACCCATAAAATTACACCTATCCAGTCTGGAAATAGGGAAAATGGTGCAATAATAAATGAAAAAAAAGGTCCATAATGTAAGTCTGCCCCTACTACGTTGGCATCTATTAAATACATGAACTTTTGATGAATGATATTGATGAATGAATATTTATATACGTAGTAATTGCCGTAACTGTTAAGTAACACTTGTTTGATAGCAGCAGCCAAAGGGAGTAGCATCCATACGATAAAGGCAAACTTGGTGTTGCTAAATAATTGTTTTATAGGAGTAAAAATTCTTTGCATGGATTTTTTTATTTTTTATATAAAAAGTTGATTACGTAATCGTTTAAATTTTGGATGGCATTGTCGATTTTCCAATTTTTTTTATCTCGTCGTTCTACATAATTCGATAGCGACCTAACTTGTACGCAAGGAATTTTAAATTGTTTACAAGCGTAAAAAAAGGCAGCACCTTCCATACTTTCTGTTTGAGGATTCAAATTTTTCTGTATCGTGAGGATACTTGCCACGTTACCATGTACGGTATTTACGGTGATTCCCTCAACAGTTTTTAGATGAGGTAGTGTAAAAGATGGTTTTAAAACGCAGTTGACACCCAATCCCATTTCGTCAAGCGGGATAAATTTTTCTCCATCTTCAGCACCCAATTCGGAAAATTTATCTTTTGCAATTTGTACTACGTCTCCTAAGTTTAATTTTCTGTCGAAACTTCCAGCTATTCCCATGTTAATTGCACGGTCATATTTTTTTCTGCTAAATATTTTACCCAATGTAAAAGCCATTGCTACCATTCCTACACCGGTTATTATTAAATCAACACCTTCGTCTAAGGCGATCACTTTTTGCAAAGGGATAGCATCTTTTTTGAATTTGTTTGTTAAGGGCAACACTTCTAAGGTAGTTGCTGCAACAAGTAATGTTTTCAATGTTAATTTAATTTGAGATGTATGTTACATAGCTTGATGCTATTTGTTGACTTGTATTGTATAGCTTTTGCAAGTTTTTGATATAGATGGAAGATGTTATTATCAAAATTACGTTTGTGTTTTTTGAAAAATAGATGTTTTTTACAAATTACGCATTCATTCAATAGCATACTCTGTGCTGTATTGGGTCAAAATTAGTATCTTAATTATAAATTAGAACTTTAATAAGGGTTTTTAATGGATTGATAGGGTAAATGCACTTTTCATTTTTGTGTAAATTACTGCATTGAACTACATTGGAGTTAAATTTTTTCGTTTGGTTTTTCACTACCTTTGGTCGGTTTTATTTTTTTATTGTAATATGATTTATATAACGAGAAGAGAGCGATTTAATTCCGCTCACAAATTATCGAGAGACGATTGGAGTGAAGAAAAAAATTTTCAAATTTTTGGTAAATGTGCAAATCCCAATTATCATGGACACAATTATGATTTGTTGGTAACAGTGAAAGGAGAACCGCATCCCGATACGGGCTGTGTGCTCGATTTGATAGCATTAAAAGCCATTGTTTTAGCGTATGTGATTGATAAATTAGATCATAAAAATATTAATCTTGATGTTGATTTTATGATGGGTAAAATGGCATCTGCCGAAATTTTAGCCATTGAAATATGGAATCAATTAGTGGAGCCGATAGCAAAAGCTGGTGCTCAATTGCATGCTATTAAAATTATAGAGACAGAAAATAACATGGTTGAATATTTTGGTGAATAAATATTTTTTTGAAAATGACTGAATTTGAAGAAGATGTTGTTGGTTATGAAAAAATTGATCGATACAACAAAACAAAAACAGAGAGTATAGCCACTAATTATTACGATATCCTTAGTACGTTGGGAGAAAATCCTGACCGCGAAGGCTTGCTTAAAACTCCCGAAAGAGCAGCCAAAGCATTGCAGTTTTTGACGCATGGTTATGAGTTAAATCCCGAAGAATTGTTGAAATCTGCCATGTTTACGGAAGAATATAACCAAATGGTGGTGGTAAAAGATATTGAGGTTTTTTCTTTATGTGAACATCATTTGTTGCCATTTTTTGGCAAAGCCCATGTTGCCTATATCCCTAATGGGCATATTGTAGGTTTGAGTAAAATACCAAGAGTAGTAGATGCCTATGCCAGACGCTTACAGGTGCAAGAACGGATGACTAATCAAATTCGCGATTGCATAAACGATACTCTTCAACCCAAAGGTGTTGCGGTTATTGTTGAATGTAGACATTTGTGTATGAGTATGCGAGGGGTGCAAAAACAAAACTCGGTTACTACTACATCGGCTTTTACAGGAGCTTTTGCTGATGAAAAAACGCGAGCAGAGTTTTTACGTTTGGTATCTTCCGATTTGATAAAATAATGTCGGTTATCCGTGATAATGTTTACAGCAAGTTTGTAATTTTTAATTTCTCATTTTAATTCATGAAACCGCCGTGCAGAGGGGGCTCTACACAAAGGGGCATGAAACTTGCGAAGCACGCATGAAGATCATTAAGAATAAACTAGTGCTGAATAAAAAGTTGGAAATTACATTTGTCCTTTAAAAAACTAAATTATTTTCAGATGAAAGCGTATATATTTCCAGGTCAAGGTGCCCAATTTGTAGGTATGGGAAAAGATTTGTATGAACAATCTTCTTTAGCTAAAGAACTTTTTGAGAAGGCTAATGACCTGTTGGGGTTTCGTATCTCGGATTTGATGTTTTCTGGCACAGAAGATGATTTGAAAAAAACGAATGTTACGCAGCCAGCTATTTTTTTACATTCGGTTATTTTGGCTAAGGTATTGGGAGAAGATTTTAAACCCAATATGGTTGCAGGACATTCTTTAGGAGAATTTTCTGCTTTGGTGGCAGCGGAAGCACTTGGTTTTGAAGATGGATTAAAATTAGTTGCAGCGAGAGCCAACGCTATGCAAAAAGCCTGTGAGTTACAGCCTTCTTCAATGGCTGCCATTTTAGGTTTGGCAGATGAGGTGGTAGAAAATATTTGTGCTGCCGTGGGAGAAGTGGTAGTGGCGGCTAATTATAATTGTCCGGGTCAGTTGGTAATTTCGGGTACGGTTGCAGGAATAGATGTTGCTTGCGAACAGTTAACGAAAGCGGGTGCTAAAAGAGCTTTAAAACTTAATGTTGGTGGTGCATTTCATTCTCCGTTGATGCAACCAGCTCAAGATGAATTGAAACAAGCGATAGAAGAAACATATATCGTTTCTCCTATTTGTTCTATTTATCAAAATGTGACAGCTTTACCTTATACGGATGCAAGCACTATCAAACAAAATTTAATTACTCAATTAACGGCTCCTGTGCGTTGGACACAAACCGTTCAGCACATGATAGCCGATGGGGCAACATCATTTACTGAAGTTGGACCAGGTAATGTTTTGCAGGGCTTGGTTAAAAAAGTTGAACGAAGCATGGAGACATTTGCTGCCTGTCTTGCGGTATAGTTTTGTGGCTTAAGCATTGAACATCGTATATATGTTGTTCAATGCTTGAGTTGTCTATTGTTGTTGCAGGGTTTGTTCAATTAAGCTAGTGTAAAAACTCATTAGTGTTTTTCCTGTTGCTCTTACTTGTTGCGGAATGATGCTGTTTTGGCTTTGTCCTGGAATGGTATTTATTTCGATGAAGTAGAAATAGCCCGTGTTGTTCTCCAAAATAAAATCTATTCTCACCACGCCTTTGCAATTGAGTCGCTCGTATGTTTTTTTTACCACTTGTTTTACGATAGCTAATTCCGAAGGACTTAAATTGGCGGGTGTAATTTCTTGCGTCATTCCAGGTGTATATTTTGCCTCGTAATCGAAAAATTCTTTGGTGCTTTTAATTTCTGTAACGGGTAGTATTTCTATTTCATTTTCCCATTTTACTGCTCCAACGGTAAATTCTCGTCCTCTTATAAAATCTTCTATCAGCACTTGGGTATCTTCTTTAAATGCTTTTTCTATTGCAGGTTGTAGTTCCGATATTTCTTTCACCTTGCTCATGCCAATGCTACTGCCTCCATTGTTGGGCTTTACAAACACGGGTAAGTGAACTTGTTTGAGGATGTCTTCTACGTTGTATGGTTGATTTTTAAATAATTGCACCCCATTGGATACGTTTAGTCCAGAGATGTCTTTTACTACTTGTTTGGTGTAGGCTTTGTTCATGGTAATGGCCGAAGTGGTTGCATCGCATGAGGTGTAAGGAATATGTAATAAGTCTAAGTAACCTTGTATTTTTCCGTCTTCTCCTGGTGAACCATGTATCATAATAAACACACAGTCGAAGGTTATTTTTTGAGTTTCCAATTTTATTGAAAAATCATTTTTGTTGACTGCTATTTTTTTATCCTGCTCGTCGAGGTAATACCAGCTTTTTTTATCGACGATGATTAAATAACAGTTGTATTGACTGCGATCGATGTGTTGATAAACGATGTTGGCACTTTGTAGTGACACGACAGACTCTCCAGTGTATCCGCCTGCAAGCAGTGCTATGGTTGGTTTTTGCATAAATGTTGAGGGTATATTTGTTAGATGGTGTTCTCGTTGTCAAAGATAAATTTTTGGATGAATTATATTTAAAAAAGATGCCTCCTGTGTTGGTGTTTTTTCCTAAAAAATCTTGAAACGAACCAAAGCATACTAAAGGTTTTTTGGTGTCAATGTCTTGGCTAGATAATTCATCTGCGTGTTTGGAAATAAATTGCCAACCTTTAAAGTCAACGTGAGAAAGTAAATCTTCTTTCCAAGCATCTTCAACGGCTGGTTTGAAGGTGAGCACCAATACTTTTTTCCAACCCATTTTTTTGCCAATTGGTAACTGGCAAAGGTTTTCCCGAAACGCATTTTGGCGTTCCAAAGGAAGTGGGGCGTTCTGTCTTTGTTTTCTTTCTTGAAACTTTTAAAATAGGCAATGGTCTTATCTACAGCAGCTTCCTGTTCAGGTCGCATACCGAAAGTGAGCACTCGGTTTTCTTCTGTTTTTTCGCTTGTTTTTATTTGGTGAATGGCTCTACGCAAATCGTTTAGTGTGCATTTAAACCATTCTCCGCTTTCGTTTACAACTTTCCATTCTCTCAACAATCGGTGTACTTCGTGGTCGGTAAAAGAACTGCCGTCACGTTTCATTGCCGATTCTTCAAATACAATTTTGTATTGAATAGCTGCCGTACCTAACTGCTCTTTAATACGCTGTTGGGCATTGCGGTCGGTGAAACC
>CANJWF010000055.1 GCA_947478315.1 Sphingobacteriaceae bacterium
GCCTCCAGGACACATACAAAAAGAAAAAACACCCCTATGAGCAATCTGCTCTACCAAATTATAATAAGCAGGTGGCAAATGTTCACTTCTCTTACATGAATGATATTGAGCCTCATCGATAATCGATTGAGCATGTTCTATACGCACTCCCAGCGCAAAAGGCTTAGGCTCTAAAAGAATTTTTTTTCGATGCAATAAATAAAACACATCTCGCGCAGAATGTCCGGTAGCCAAAATCACAGCAGCAGATTTGAATACATCGCCTGCATGAGTTTTTACCGCCGAAATAGCCCCAAATTCAATTGAGCAATCGGTTACTTTTGCATTAAAATGAATCTCCCCTCCCGCATTCAAAATAGCAGACCTGATGGAAACAATAATCTGAGGTAATTTATTAGTACCAATATGCGGACGGGCATCTATTAAAATATCTTCGGTAGCTCCATGTGCAACAAAAGTTTGCAACACCTTCTGAACATCGCCGCGCTTATTCGAACGCGTATATAATTTTCCATCCGAATAAGTACCTGCACCACCTTCTCCAAAACAGTAATTAGAATCAGGATTGAGCAATCCGAATTTACTAATAGCAGCCAAATCAAATCTTCTTTCTCTAACATTTTTACCCCGTTCTAATATAATCGGCTTAAATCCCAACTCAATACAACGCAAGGCTGCAAACAGCCCAGCAGGCCCCGCCCCAATAATGATGACAGACTTTGCCGAAGATACATTGGGATAGGACGGTAAAAAAAAATCAGGAAAAGCGTATGCATCTCTATAAACACGTATTTTTAGCCGATAAACAACTTGCTTGGCACGCGCATCAATAGACTTTTTAATAATTTTGTATGTCTTAAATTCAATACCTTTGAGTTGCCGAGTAATTAACTGACGGAGCACCACATCATCCTGTAAAAATTCTGGAGCAATCGCAATATCAATCTCCTCAACCGTGCCACCGCCAAGCGGTGCCTCCGTGGGCATTTTCGGAATATGTGTGCCTTCCTCTGTTGAAGTTTTTGGTTGATTGAGTCGTTGTGGCATTATGTCAGTTATTTAACCTAAAACCACCAAAGGTATAATTTTTGTTAGCCATCAACATATCACATCTATGAAAAAAACACCCAACAAACGCACAAGCGTCTTATAATTAACTAACCTTTAAAAATCAAATTAAACTAACAACCACTTTTAAACAAATTATCAAATGAAAAAAGCAATTTACGGCATCGTAGGTTTTATTACCCTATTGATATTGTTCGCCTCATGCGGATACAACAACATGGTTAAATTAGACGAACAAGTTCAATCACAATGGGCACAAGTCGAAAATGTATACCAACGACGTTCTGATTTAATTCCAAATTTAGTCAACACAGTAAAAGGAGTAGCAAACTTCGAACAAAGCACGCTCACTAAAGTGATGGAAGCACGAGCAAAAGCCACCTCTATTCAAGTTGACCCTAACAAGTTAAGCCCTGAAAATGTAAAGAAATTTCAAGGTGCTCAGGGAGAACTAAGCCAAGCTATCGGACGTTTAATGATGATTACCGAAAACTATCCCAATTTAAAAGCCAATGAAAATTTCTTAGAACTTCAAGCACAATTAGAAGGTACAGAAAATCGAATTACAGTAGAAAGACAACGTTTCAATGAAGTAACACAGCAATATAATGCCAAAGTGCGTACCTTTCCGAACAACCTAACCGCAGGCATGTTTGGATTTGAAAAGAAAGGCTATTTTCAAGCAGAAGCAGGTGCCGAAAAAGCTCCCAAAGTTGATTTTGGAAAATAAATAAACGTGTTCGCTACAAAAGTAAGAATCAATGTTATTCAAATATAAAGGGAGATTTTTAAGTGAAATATTTCCCTTTTTGTACATCATTAGAACATGGCAAAAACGATTTTTCAGGTTCATATATTGGCAATTTTCAACAAACAAGTATGCTAACACATTTGAAGATGAGCTACTGCCGTATAGATATGTAAAGCATTCTTCCAAGCTTTTACGTATGTACTCCAATGATGAGCGTGAGTATAAATGGCAAAAAAATAAGGTAAAAAACTTAAAAATTGCAGCCAAAGCTATTGATAGGATCGTTATTAAACCAGGTGAAGTTTTTTCATTTTGCAAACTTGTTGGATTGCCAACTTCAAAAAAAGGTTACTTAGAAGGGATGGAATTATCTCGAGGAGAAGCCCGAGCTGGAATAGGCGGAGGAATATGTCAATTAGCAAACCTTATTACTTGGATGACGTGGCATACACCCTTAACTATTATCGAAAGAAGTCATCATAGTTTTGATCCTTTTCCCGACCAAGGTAGAATTTTACCATTTGGTAGTGGTGCTGCTATTTTTTGGAATTATGTTGACTTACAAATAAAAAACACATCTAAAGATGAAGTTTTTCAAATCATAATAGATTTTACAGAAACTGCACTCAAAGGGGAAATAAGAAGCACTAAACGCCCAATTTACAGTTATAAAATTATCGAAAAAGAACATTTTTTTATACAAAAAAACGAACATTGGTATCGTTCAAATGAAATTTGGCGTAGCGTTTTTAATCGAGGTGTCGACTGTGGTCCTAAGTATTTTGTTGCAGAAGAAAGATTAGTGAAAAACTTTGCACGAGTCAAGTATGAACCAGACCCGTCCGAATATATTATAAAATTTTAGTATCAACGCATTTACCAAATAAATTACAATAAAAATGCTCTCGGAACAACAAAAATTACTCATCAAAAATGCCATTGCAGAGGCAGAAAAAACAACCTCCGGAGAAATCAGAGTTTGCATCGAAAAACGTTGCCCAAGCACACCCTTAGATAGAGCAAGCAGCTGTTTTCACAAATTCAAGATGCACAAAACAGCCTTAAGAAATGGCGTACTCATTTATGTAGCTACGCAAGACCGAAAATTTGCCATCATAGGTGATGTTGGCATCAACCAATTAACAGGAGCATTTTTTTGGGAAGAAACTAAATTAGACATGTTGCATCTATTCCGAGACGATAAAATAACGCAAGGCATTGTAAAAGGAATAGAAAAAGTCGGACAACAATTACAAACGCTATTCCCCTTCCAAAAAAATGATATAAACGAACTATCCGACGAAGTAATTCTATTAGATTAAAAAAGTTCAACCTACACAATCACAATAAAAACAGTAAAACGGATGTATCTCAACATAAAAAAATCACTTAACCAACACTTCAAAACAGTCAGTATACTGAGTGCATTTATTGTTTATTCATTGAGTTGTTTAGCCCAAGATTTTCCCGCCAAAGCCAATAAATTGGTCAACGACTATACAGGAACACTATCCGTAGAAGAAACCCAATTATTAGAAACAAAACTAGTTGCCTTTGCCGACACCACTTCTACACAAATAGCCGTTGTAGTTGTTAACTCCTTAAATGGCTATGAAGTATCCGAATATGCGTTAAAACTAGCAGAAAATTGGCAAATTGGTCAACAAGGTAAAAATAATGGCATTCTACTATTGGCATCACTTGGAGACAGAAAAATAACGATTCAGACAGGCTATGGTCTAGAAGCTGTTTTACCCGATGCACTCTGCAAAAGAATTATCGAAAGAGAAATCAAACCTTATTTTAAACAACAGCGGTATTTCGAAGGACTAGATGCCGCTACTAACGCCATTATTAGCGCAACTAAAGGCGAATATAAAGCCGATAAAAAACCTATTAAAAATAACCATGCCCTGCTAATTATCTTCGGAGCCATGATACTCATTGCCATACTAGGCAGAATAATGAAAAATAAAAACAATGGCAATGTTATTGATGGAGGCGGTAGCTCAAATTTATTTTGGTTAGCCATGTTACTAGGTTCAGGACGAAACCAAGGTAATGGTTGGAAAGATTTTTCTGGCGGAAGTGGAAACTTTGGAGGTTTCGGTGGCGGAAGTTTCGGTGGTGGTGGAGCTAGCGGAGATTGGTAATTTACCAAAAACGAAAAGACAAACCCGTATAAAAAACATATGCCCGCTGCTCGAAATTATCATCTAAATCGTGTAGAGAATTTTCATACCGACAATTCAGCTTAAAATTATCTAAACCCACAGATACCCCATATTGCAATCCTAAAAATTTATTTTTATACGCTCCAAAAGTCGGATAAGCCCCTTCTATTTCCGAAGTAAATGAATTTTTTTTCGCTAAATTAATTTCAAAAACGGGACCTGCAACCACATCCAAATCAACAATGAGCCCTCCTATTTTCACACCTAATAACAATGGTAATTGCAAATTTGTGAAAACAACGGATACTTGACGCCCTTGTCCGTTTACATCGAAAACAAAACTACTTCCCTTTGTTGCGATAGAAAGTTCGGGTTGAATGTAAAATACATCTCCCGTATTCATCCATACCCCTGCGCTAAAACCCATTATACCCGTAGATGCTGGAGCGTATATATTCTGTAGCGTAACACCAGGAATAATAGATGGTGGCATAATTTGATCTTTCGCTTTTATGAAGGAATAATTCAAATTAGCATCAATCCCCCATTGAACCTGTGCCGTAGCATTTTTAAACACAACCGTCAGTACAAAAACAACAACGATTTTTCTCATAAACACCCAAATACGCACAACTCTCGTTTACTGCAATTGAAAAATATCACTTACCCCCAACAGCTTCCGAGACAAAAACCCTTCCGCATATCGCACACCTACATGCTTGCCCAACTCGCGTGCACGCGCAACAACGGCATCCAAATAATCAGGAGAAGATATATAAGTATCTTGTTCTTGAGAATTTGCATCATAGAACTGGGAGCGATAAGCTTTTATACTTTCCAATTTAAGGTCGAAATAATCACTTACATCTAACACGATATTAGGTTGAATAAATCTATCCTGTATGTAATGCAGTAATAAATTGGGTTTCCAAGCCATTTGTTCAACACCTAACTCATCAAATGACTTAATTTTAGGTAGGGCACACAAAAACAAAGCATCCCCTATTAAATCCGATGCACGACCATGATCTGGGTGACGATCGTGATAAGCATTCGCTAAAACAATCGTTGGTTGGTATTTTCGAATAGTTTTTATAATCAATCGCTGATGTACCTCATCATTTTTAAAGAACCCATCTTGCATCTGCAAATTTTCTCTAACAGCAATTCCTAAGATTTCGCTAGCCCTCAACGATTCTCGATAACGTATTTCTTTGCTCCCTCTCGTTCCCAATTCACCTGCGGTTAAATCTACAATACCAACTTTTTTACCCTCATGAACATATTTAGCGATAGTTCCACCACAACTAAGTTCTGCATCATCCGGATGCGCAGCAAACACCAATAGGTCTAATTTCATTAGAATAAATTATTTGTTCGTGTTGGTTTTATTTATGTTACTCATACACAACTCCGCAAGTTGATTTTTAACAGTCAAATAACTGACAATTCTACTATCTAAACCAACTTATTGCTCACCACTCCGAGCTAACCTAACACAAAGATATAACTAGTTTTATTACCATTACCGATAAACTCTCCATCCTAAAGACTTTTAAATATTTTTTTCTTTCAAAATTTAAAATACTACTTTTGCAGTCCTTGAAAATCAAGGAAAAAGGAGATAAATTAATTAATGGCAAAAAAACAACAAGCAGAAAAGGAATTACAAGCCAAAGAAGCTGAATTCCAAGGAGCAATCCTCAAACAAGAAAAAGAAGTCTTCGAATCTGAAGCAGATTTGGTTTTAATTGAAGAAATTAAAGCTAAAACTTTATCTATTCCCGAAGAATTTGATTGGGATGCCGATGAAAAAGGTTTCGTTTCTTATTCGAAAGAAGAAAGAGAACGATTAGAGTCTTTGTACTCCGATACATTTCACGCAGTAGAACAAGGTGAAATTGTCACAGGTACAGTAGTTGCTATTAGCAACAAAGATGTGGTCTTAAACATCGGATTTAAATCAGATGGCTTGGTGTCTCTTTCTGAATTTAGAGACAATCCCGATTTAAAAATAGGCGATACCGTAGATGTATACGTAGAGGCTGCCGAAGACGCGAATGGTCAATTAATTTTGTCCCGTAAACGCGCTCGTACCCAAAAATCTTGGGAATATATCAACGAGTCGTTAGAAAACGATTGGATTATCAATGGCTTTGTTAAAAGTCGTACAAAAGGTGGTCTTATTGTAGAAATTATGGGTATAGAAGCATTTTTACCTGGTTCTCAAATCGACATTAAACCTATTAGAGATTACGATATCTACGTAGGAAAAACAATGGAATTCAAAGTGGTAAAAATTAACCACGAATTCAAAAACGTTGTTGTTTCGCACAAAATACTTATTGAAAACGATTTAGAAAACCAAAAAACAGAAATCGTCTCCAAATTAGAAAAAGGCCAAGTGTTGGAGGGTATGGTGAAAAACATTACCGACTTCGGTGTGTTCATCGACTTAGGTGGAGTAGACGGTCTATTACATATCACAGATATTTCTTGGGGAAGAATTGAACATCCAAGAGAAGTGCTACAATTAGAACAAAAACTAAATGTGGTTGTATTAGATTTTGATGACGATAAAAAACGTATCGCATTAGGATTGAAACAATTGACCCCTCACCCTTGGGAATCGCTAGATACTAACTTGCAAATAGGCACTCGAGTAAAAGGCAAAATAGTGACCGTTGCAGATTACGGTGCATTCTTAGAAATTATTCCAGGTGTTGAAGGTTTAATTCACGTTTCAGAGATGTCTTGGTCTCAAAATTTAAGAAGTCCGCAAGAATTTATGAAAGTAGGTGACGAAGTTGAAGCTCAAGTTTTAACTATCGATCGCGACGACCGTAAAATGTCTTTAGGAATAAAACAATTAACACCAGACCCTTGGTTACAAGTTGCCGCCAGATATCCCATTGGAAGCAAACATAAAGCCGTAGTTAAAAACATGACAGGTTTTGGCGTATTTGTTGAAATAGAAGAAGGTATTGATGGTCTCATTCACATCTCAGACCTTTCTTGGTCTAAAAAAGTGAATCATCCTAATGAGTTCACTAAAATTGGAGCAGAATTAGACGTAGTGGTATTGGAATTAGATGTTGATGCCCGTAAACTAAGTTTAGGACACAAACAATTAGAAGAAAACCCATGGGATACGTTTTCTACTATTTTCACAACCGATTCAATACACCAAGGTACTATACTAAAAACAGCCGAAAAAGGCTCAATTATTGCATTACCTTATGGTGTAGAAGGCTATGCTCCATCCAAACAATTGATGAAAGAAGATGGCACATCCTTAAAATTAGATGATGTAGCCGACTTTAAGGTAATTGAGTTTAACAAAGATTCTAAAAGAATTGTTGTTTCTCATACCCGTATTTGGGAAGAGGAAAAAGTTGAAGTAGAAACAGAAGAAAAAGAAAAGAAAAAAACTGAAGCCAAATCCGCAGCAAAAGCAGTGAAAAAAGTAAAAGAATCTGTTGAGAAATCAACTTTAGGTGATATTGATGCTTTAGCTCAACTCAAAGAACAAATGGACAAAGATGCCAAATAAGCAACGTTGACACTTGTTTACATAACAAAAAAGCCGATGAAAAA
>CANJWF010000056.1 GCA_947478315.1 Sphingobacteriaceae bacterium
GCGGTGCTGTTCAAGGACGACCGTCTTGTCGCTGCGGTTTCCGATGAGCGCCTGTCGCGCATCAAGAACGACGGCGGCAAACTGTCCGATCTCGCGATCAACGAGGTGTTGCGACTTTCCGGGAGCAGCCGTGCGGAAATAGAGAATCTGGCGCTGCTTTACACGTTTTTTCCGGAAGAGTATTTCGTCCGTGAAAACTGGTTCAAGGAGTTGGAGCGGCGCCTGCACCGGATGCGCCGGGCGCGCGCCGGCGGTGAGCGGCCGCAAATGTTGCTGTCTAATTTCCTAGAACGACTGCAGGCGCGCGGAAAGTCATTCGGCGATCATTTCCTGCAGTCGAAATTCTTACGCGGTGAAGGGTTTAGTCGCGCCTCAGCGACCTTCTTCGACCATCATGATTCCCATGCCCTGGCCGCCGCCTATTACTCCGGATTTTCCGATTGTGCCGTCATTACCATGGATGGCAATGGCGACTGGAATATCAGCCATACCTCCGGGCTGTGGCGTGATGGACGTTATGAGCGCCAGAACGTTACCGATGCATTCGGCGCATCAGCTGGGGTGTTTTACGGGCATATCACCGAATTGCTCGGGTTTCGTGTCATGCGCCACGAAGGCAAGGTGGTTGGCCTGGCGGCGATGGGTGATCCCGAGCCGCTGCGTGAAACCTTCCTGCGGGCTTTTCGCCTGAGCGATGATGGAACGCGCTTTGATTCGGAGTTTGCCGGCCAGCCCCAAGCCGAAGGTCGGCGTTATGCCTTCCTCAAACAGGCCATCGTCGGCCACAGCCGTGAAAACGTGTCCGCAGCCGCGCAGCAGGTGCTGGAGGAGGTTGCTGTCGATCTGGTGCAGAAATATCTGGTTCGGACCGGAATGCGCCGCGTGTCGCTGAACGGCGGAGTATTCGCCAACGTCAAGCTTAACCAGCGCATTGCAGCGCTGCCGGAAGTGGACAGCATTTTCGTGTTTCCTGCAATGAGCGATACCGGAAATAGTGTCGGCGCGGCATTACTAGAAATGGCGCGCCTGCGGCCCGACAGCATGCGCAATACGAGCCCTCTACACGATGTGTATTGGGGGCCAACCTATGGCGACGCAGAAATACTGGCCGCCCTGGGAAATGTCAACCTCGTTGCCGAGAAGCTCGATGAGGCTGCTCTTGTCGCCATCGCGGCGAAGGCCATACACGAAGGGCGTATCGTCGGCTGGTTCCAGGGGCGGATGGAGTTCGGGCCGCGCGCCCTGGGTAACCGCTCGATGCTGGCACGACCAACGGAGTCGGCCATCAACAACTGGCTCAACGAGAGGCTCGATCGCTCGGAATTCATGCCGTTTGCGCCCAGCGTTCTGGCCGAACACGCCGACGGGATTTTCAAGAATGTCGACAAGGCCCGCCATACCGCTGAATTCATGACGGTCACTTTTGATGTGCGCGAAGAATGGCTGTCACGCATACCTGCCGTGGTGCATGTCGATGGCACCGCCCGGCCGCAACTGGTGCGCGCCGAAGTGAATCCGCTCTACCACAGGCTCATATCGGCTTATCATGCGCTCTCGGGAATACCGCTTGTGCTGAACACCAGTTTTAACGTGCACGAGGAACCGATTGTCTGTGCGCCGGTCGAGGCGATTCGTGCTTTTACCGAAAAGCGCGTCGATTGCCTTGCCGTCGGACCTTACTGGCTCGCCCATCCATGAATACCGCCAACGACCAGAAAATCCGCGCCCTTGCCACCGATGACCATTATTCGGCGGTATTAAAGCTGTTTGAAGGTGCGCCGCGCGGGCGGATTCTCGATGTGCCGGCAGGGCACGGATCGTTTGCGCAAGAGCTGCTCCAGCTTGGCTACGATGATATCCATTGCCTTGATATCAACGCGGACGCGTTTGTGCTAAAGGACGAGCGTGTTCACTTCCAGCAGCATGACGTGAAGGACGCGCTGCCATTCCCGGACAGCTATTTTGATCATGTGTTTAGCATCGAGGGCATCGAGCATTTTCAAAATCCGTGGACCTTCACCAGCGAATTGTGCCGGGTACTCAAGCCGAGCGGCAGGATGTATATCAGCACACCCAATACCTTTTCCGTCGATGCCCGCATCAAATACCTGGTGGCAGGCTATTTCCCACGATTCAAACCGCTGATGCAGCAACCGGACAAGGTGATGGATCAACCGGTGGACGACGCCCATATCAGCCCGATTTACTTCTGGCAACTGCACTACTTCATGATGCTGGGGGGGGTGAGCATCGAACGCGTCAACACCAACGCCTATTTTTACAAACCGCAATGGATCAAGCGGGTGATGGAAAACTGGATCGCCGCCGTTATCCGCAATAACATCAAGAAGCGCGGCTTTCCCGATCGCGGCGTGACTTCCGAGGCGATGCTGTTCGGCGACTGCATCATCATCGAGGGTAAGAAAGCGGCGTGACCCTGCTCTACGCCTTCCCCGAGCCGCTTCCCCTGGATCGGGCGCGAGGCGTGCAGGTCGCCCATACCGTCACCGACCTGGCGCGACTTGGCGTGCCGGTGGAGTTGGCCTACGTTCCCGTACCGACTTTGAATCCGCTTACGTTTTATGGCTTGGCTGTACCGGGGGGGCTTACCCTTACTCCGCTGTCTCGCTCCCTGCCGTGGCCGTTCGAGCGGGTGCATTCCAACCGACTTTTCCTGATGCGACTTGCGGGGCGTATTGAGGCCTCCCCGCGCGCTACGCTTTTTGTAAGGCATCTCAAGCTTGCCGCGATGTTGCTCACGCGCTATCCGGAGCGAAAACTCGTCTATGAGGCGCATGAGGTGTTCAGTGATACGGGTACGCTGGATCGACGCGAAGCCAACTTGGTTATGGAGGCGCTGGTAATGCGCAAGGCCGCGCTAGTGCTGGCCAACTCTGCGGCGACTGCCAGGAGGCTGGGCGAGTTGCATGGCGGACGCGGGGTAGAAGTGCTGGCAAACGGCGTCGACTGGCCGGAGGTGATTCCGCATAAAGACTGGCCTCACGCAGGGCTGAATATTGTCTATGCCGGTAGCCTGTTCGGCTGGAAGGGAGTGGAAGACCTCGTCGCCGCTGCCGCGACACTGCCTGGATGCCGCATTACTATTATCGGTGGAAGCGAGGCGCAGGTTGCGCGCCTGCGCGCGAGCGCGCCATCGGGCGGGGCGCAGTTGGTGTTTCGCGGCCAGTTGTCCCATGCGGAGGTGGCGCATGCGCTGCAGGCGGCCTGCATTGCAGTATTGCCAAATCGCGATGAACCGGACAGTCGGTTCACCTCGCCAATTAAACTATTTGAATACATGGCTGCGGGGTGTGCGGTGGTGGCGAGCGACTTGCCGGCGCTGCGCGACGTGCTCTCCGCGGATGACGTGGCATGGGCCCAGGCGGGTGATTCCGCAACCCTTGCGGCAGGAATCCGCGCATTGGCCGTCGACCCAGAGCGCGCCCGCCGAATCGGTGAGAATCTGCGTGAGAAAGCGCGCACCTATACGTGGCGGGCTCGGGCAGAAAAGCTGGCGGCCCTGCTCGCATCGGTGGATTCGTCATCGTGACCGACGCCGCCACGCCGTCCAGCTTTCTGGTGATACGCCGTGACAATATTGGCGACTTGGTCTGCACGACGCCTTTAATAGCCGCCCTGCGTTCGCGCTACCCGGACGCCTGGATCGGCGCGCTGGTCAATCGATATGCCGAGCCGGTACTGACGGGGAATCCCGATCTTGACGCAGTGTTCAGCTACCAGAAAGCCAAGCACCGCGCGCCCGGCGAGTCGGCGTTCGGCCTCTATGCTCAGCGTTTGCGTATGCTCCTGGGGTTGCGCCGGCGCGCCATAGACACAGTGATTCTTGCTTCGCCCGGCTACCAGGCCAGTGCCGAGCGCTTCGCGCGCTGGGTGAAGCCGCGCCACATCATTGGTTTTGATAATGGTTCGGGGTTGGCGGACAAAACCGTAGCGGCCCAAACCGGGGGAATGCTGCATCAGGTCGAGAACAATTTTCGTCTACTGACCACGCTGGGTATCGAGGGCCCTCCGCCGGCACTGAAGCTCGTCCCCGATCCCGCCTTGGTTGAGGCATACAAGAAGAAAATGCCTGCGGCGGGTGGGCCGGTCGTTGGCGTGCATATCAGCGCGCGCGAGGCCGACCGTCGCTGGCCTGATGCGTGTTTCGTCGAACTGATTACGACGTTAATCGGACAGCATCACGCTACGGTGGTGCTGACATGGGCGCCAGGTAGTCGCGACAATCCGCGTTTTCCCGGCGACGATGACAGCGCGCGAGAAATCGCTGTGCGCTGCGCCGGCGATCACTTGCTGGTGCTGCCAACAGCAGGTCTGGCGCAACTGATTGCAGGCCTGGCGGTCTGCGACTCTGTCATCTGTAGTGACGGAGGGCCGGTGCACCTTGCGGCGGCATTGGGAAAACCGGTGGTGAGCTTGTTTGGCAGTGAGCGTCCGGAACTGTGGCATCCGTGGGGCGTGCCATACCGGCTGCTTCAGCCGGTAAGCCATCAGGTGCGGGATATCACCGTGGATGAAGTACTCGCGGCATGGAAAGAATTGCGCCCCGTCGTTGCAAAATAGGTATCGCACTGCTGGAACGATTAATTCCATGACTTGGAAAGTCACATTGGACGTGACTTATACTGCGACTAGAGTGATAAAAAACTCGCATCCAATGCGAGGTCGCTGGAGTATGTCCTGGGTCAGCGCTTAGCTTGCGGCTAAGTCCGTCCTTGCAGTGTGCGGGATATATTCGGGAAGCAAGGCCTTCAGTCTTGCGCGCACCTCACTGTCTGCTGGTTGCGCCGGCTGTTCCAGCCAGAGCGCCAGGTCATCGCGCCAGGCCATATCGGGACGCGCGTTGGTTTTGGCGATACGCAATTTCGGATGCGGAGTGGGCAAGGTCTGTTCGCTATCGGCAAGAAGCTCTTCGTACAGCTTCTCACCAGCACGCAAACCCGTGAACTCGATACGGATGTCCTGTTCCGAGAATCCCGACAACCGGATCAGGTCGCGCGCCAGATCGACAATCTTCACCGGATCGCCCATATCCAGAACAAATATTTCCCCGCCCGCTCCCATCAGTCCGGCTTGGAGCACCAGTTGCGCCGCCTCCGGAATGGACATGAAATAGCGCGTGATTTCCGGATGTGTGACGGTAATTGGCCCGCCACGTGCGATTTGCTCGCGGAATTTCGGTATGACGCTGCCGGTTGAGCCAAGTACATTGCCGAAACGAACTACGACAAAACGCGTGGCTTCAGCATTGAGGCTGTGACAGACCAGTTCTGCAACGCGTTTGGATGCCCCCATCACATTGGTCGGGTTGACCGCTTTGTCGGTGGAGATCAGCACGAATTTTTCAACGCCACTTTCGATGGCCGCTCTTGCGACCGCCAGTGTGCCGGCGACATTATTGCGCACCGCTTCCCAGGCGTTGAGCTCCTCCATCAGCGGCACATGCTTGTATGCGGCGGCATGGAACACGATTGCCGGACGGTACTGGCGCATAAGCGTGGTCAGGCGGGCGGCATCTTTGACGTCGCCGATGACGCAGGCAATCTTCCGCTCAGGGAAATTCCGCACGAACTCCTGTTCAAGGTTGTATAAGGCCAGTTCGTTTGAATCGAGGAATACCAGGCACGAAGGGGCGAAGCGCTCGATTTGCCGGCACAACTCGGCTCCTATCGATCCGCCGGCACCGGTCACCATGACCGTGCGCCCGCTTATCCATTCGCGCAGTCCCTCACTGTCTAGAATGACCGGGTCACGGCCGAGCAGGTCATCGAGTTCCACTTTGCGTATCTGCGATACGGTGATTTTCCCGCTCATGATGTCGTCGTATGAAGGCACGGTCATGGCGGTCAAGCCCGCTTGTGTGCATAGCTGCAATGCTCGACGCCGCACAGTGTGGGATTGTCCCGGCATGGCAATGATCGCGTGCTTCACACCCAATCTTCGAGCTTGATCGGCCAGCGAATCGAACCCGGCAAGCACTGTTACGCCCTGAATTTGCCGATTGTGCTTTGCCGGATTGTCGTCCAGGATGCCCACAACACGCCATTCATGGCTTCGGGCAAGATTTTTCATCAAGTCAACCGCAGCATCTCCGGCGCCGAGGATTAACACTGATCGGCCGTTGGTGCCTTGGCGCAGGCGCTGCTCTTTCCAAGCCCGATAGGTAACTCGGCTGCCGCCCATGAACATGATTAGTAGCACAGGATAGAGTACAAGTACCGAGCGCGGAATATTTGGTATTTCCCGGAAATACATCAACGCCGAGATGGTCGTGGCGGTCGTTGCTGCCATCATCAAGATGCGTTTGATATCCGGAATACTTGCATAGCGCCAGATGCCGCGATAGAGACCGAAGCTCCAGAACAATGCGCACTGAAGAGGCAATAACCAGGCAAGCACGTCAACCATGCTGGACATGAAATTCTCAGGCACGTCAAAATTGAAGCGCAGGTAAAACGACAATACCCACGCCGCAATCGCTACGAAGGCATCGTGGCTGAACGCGGCCAGAGAGCGGCGATCAGGTAGCTTCATTGGTTTGGTGCCGATCCCAACGTCGGTTGACGAGGGTGGCTAGAAGAACATAGATGACGATCCATGCAAGGACCACTGTCGCCTGAACCGATGGAGCGCTGTCCTTGCTGACGATTGCGGTTGCACCGCATGCCGCCATGAGGGCATATTCAGCCAGGGCCGTTTTGCGATGGCCAAATCCAGTCATGACCAATCGCTGATAATAGTGCTCACGGTGTGCCTTCCACACGGCGTCCCCGCGTAACAGGCGTTTTGCCAGCGTTACGCTGGCATCGACGACAAACGGGGAAAACACCAATGCTGGAAACCACCACGGCCACAGTTCGCGCTGCCAGCCTACCAGCCCCAATGTGGCGGCGAGAAAACCGAGTGGTATCGATCCTGCGTCGCCAAGGAAAACCCGGGCTGGATGGAAATTGAACAACAGTAAAGCGATGGCCGCCGCTACGATGCAAAGGCAAAGCAAGGCGAGTCCCGAGTCAGAGCCCATTGCTGCAGCGATGCAATAGCTGCCAAAGCCGAACAGCGCCATGCCCCCGGCCAAGCCGTCGGCCCCATCCATGAAATTGTACAAATTAATCATCCAGGCGGTTGCGAGTACGAGCGCCGCCTGTAGCGCCCAATTTTCCTCAGGCATGATGGCGTAAACGCTGATCAGCGCGGCAGCCAAGTGTGCGCTTAGGCGCCAGCCGATAGCGAGTCCGCCACGATCGTCGAGAAATGAAACCAACGCGAGGGCCGACGTGAGCGCTGCCAGCAAAAGCAGACCCGACTGTCCAAGGAGCCAACCAAGCAGCAGACTGGGAACTAGGCAAATTCCACCGATGCGAGGTACGGGGTGCTCATGCAATGAACGCTGATTGGGAACATCGAGCAGGGCGGCGCGCGCCTTGCTTAGCAAAACCCTGATTAGCAGCGCCGTTGCTACGAATGAAACGACTGGGGCTGTCCATGTGAGTTCAACCGACAATTTTACTTTTCCAAAGCAGAGAGGCCGAGTTCCCAGTGA
>CANJWF010000057.1 GCA_947478315.1 Sphingobacteriaceae bacterium
AGGCTCCTATCTAAAAAATGTAAGTTTCAATTTTGCTGTTTTAGATTTTTTTATTAAAAATTCACACTTTAATGACGTAAAATTTAAAGAAGCGAAGATTAAAAGAAATATTACATCGTCTATATTTAGCAACTGTAATTTTACCAAGTGCCTTTTCGAGGGATATCTTCACAATGTAGAATTTGATAGACATTGTACATTTCACGAAGCAACAATAGCTGAAGATAGCCTCATTTGGATAAGTGAAAGAAATATGGGTGCTAACAGTGGCATTAGAGATAGAGACTTGGTAAAAACAAACGCACTTATCGACCAATTAGAAAAACAAGGTTTAAAAATACCCTATAAAGTAAAGCAAAATTCAGGATACTATCATTCTTAGTGACCCCCCCTATTGTGTACTTGTCACATAATTAAACGATGCCCGTTAACCACTGGCTCTAAATCTGTTACCATGGCTTACAAAAACTTAAAACACTTTATAGACACCTTAGAGCAAGCAGGAGAGCTTGTTCGGATTAAAGCATACGTAAACCCCGAGTTAGAGATGACCGAAATAACAGACCGCGTCTCTAAGAAATACGGACCAGCCTTGTTGTTTGAAAATACGGGATACGATTTTCCCGTATTAATTAATAGCATGGGCAATTATCGACGCATGTGTATGGCCTTGGGCGTAGAGAATATGGACGACATTACGCGAGAAATAGAGCAATTATTTAAGTCGCTTACCTCACCTAAAAATTCTTTTTTAGATAAACTGAAATCATTACCACAATTGAGCCAAATAGCCTCTTGGATGCCCAAAGTGGTGTCGGGGCGTGGTGCATGCCAAGAAGTGGTCATGCACACACCCGATATTACCAAACTACCTGTGTTAAAATGCTGGCCCGAAGATGGGGGCAAGTTTATAACACTACCCGTTATTCATACCAAAGACCCTAACACGGGCATTCGTAATGTGGGTATGTATCGCATGCAAGTGTTTGAACCCACCCTTACGGGTATGCACTGGCACAAACACAAAGTTTCGGCACGCCATTTTCAAGAGTATAAAAAATTAGGACAGAAAATGCCCGTAGCAGTCATCTTAGGAGGAGACCCCGTTTACACCTATGCCGCAACAGCACCTTTGCCCGATGGAATAGATGAATATGTATTAGCCGGATTTTTACGCAAAAAGAAAGTAGAGCTAGTGCAGTGCCTCACGCAAGATATACAAGTACCTGCCGATGCCGATTTTGTTATTGAGGGTTATGTAGACCCTAGCGAAGATTTTATTTGGGAGGGGCCATTTGGCGACCATACGGGTTACTATTCTTTGGCAGATTGGTATCCCAAATTTCATATTACCGCCATCACACACCGCCAACAGGCGGTTTATCCCGCTACCATTGTAGGCATTCCTCCGCAAGAAGATGCTTGGATAGGAAAAGCTACCGAACGCATATTTTTAGCACCTATTAAGATGAGTATGGTGCCCGAAATAGTCGATATGGTGTTGCCGATGGAAGGCGTGTTTCACAATTTGGTTATTGTGAAAATAAAAAAAGATTATGCAGGACAGGCAACTAAGGTAATGAATGCACTTTGGGGTGCAGGACAAATGATGTTTACCAAAATGATGATAGTGGTAGATGGAGACGTCGATATTCATGATAATGAAGCAGTAGCTCGGTATATTTCTGCTCATTTCGATGCGGAGAGCGATATTTTATATACCAATGGTCCGATGGATGTACTCGACCACGCCTGTACCAAAGCGGCATTTGGCGGTAAAATAGGGATAGATGCTACTCGAAAGTTACCAGAAGAACAACGAGGAACACAACACAGTGCTACAGAGCAAGCCGTATTCGATAAAGCTCCTATAAAAACACTTTTTCCGGAGATTAAGGAAATTAACGACCAGTTACTATCGATGGGTATTTCGTTGCTATTCATGACGGTCGAAAAAAATCGTAAACACCATATCGAAGAATTAAACACACAACTGTTTGCCTTACCCGAAATGGAGCGGGTAAAATGTATTATTTATCTAGAGCCTTTAATAGATATTAACGATATAGCAGATGCTGTTTGGCGATTTTCAAATAATGTAGACCCTAAACGCGATGCTTTTCTCATTAAAGCCCGAGATGCACAATCGATGTCGCATATTGGATTTGACGGTACCAAAAAAACAAAAATATACGACGATTTTGAACGAGATTGGCCTAATATATTGGCATCACTACCCGAAACGATACAACACATTGATGTGCTTTGGCATCAACTTGGGTTAGGAGAATTTATACCTTCGCCTTCGTTAAAATACCAACAACAGTTGTACCAAGGCGGTGCAGTAGCACGTTAGTCTAACAACATTATATGCGTTTTTGTATGCAGACAAGGTTGTGAAACTTGTCTGCATGCAAGACAAAATTTAACCTATTTTTAAATTCCTACAACCATGAAAAAATTTAATAGCATTGGTCTCGACACTCAAAAAGCCAATGAACTAAGCGAAAAATTAAATGTGCTCTTAGCTAATTATGCCATTTTTTACCAAAACACGAGAGGATATCATTGGAATATAAAAGGTGAAAAATTTTTTGAGTTACATCTCAAATTCGAAGAATTATACAACGATTTGCTTTTAAAAATTGATGAAATTGCAGAAAGAATTCTTACCCTAGGTAACACTCCCCTGCATAACTATTCGGCGTATAAAAAAATGGCAAAAGTGCTTGAAAGTGAAAAAATTTCGGATGGTATAGAGGCGGTAGAAGATATATTAAATTCTTTTGGCATTGTTATTTCTATAGAGCGAGAAATACTTGTTTTAGCTGCCGAAATGAACGACGAAGGCACCAATGCACTCATGAGCGATTATATTAGAGCACAAGAGAAATTGGTATGGATGTATGCTGCATTTTTAAATAAATAACTGTCTTATGTGTTTACGGGTTTTGTAAACCCACAACGTGTTTTTTATAAAAGTTGCATTGGGAGGTGTGAATCTACCCGTCATTACATCGTTAGCTTAATAAGCTGTATTTATCCAAAAAGCATTAACTTGGTTGCTCAATTTTTAGTAGTGTATCCCAATTTTTAATCATCTTAATTAATTATCATCTGTTTGGAAACTGTAAAAATATTAATCGATTTTGTTCTTCATATCGACAAGCATTTAATTGAACTAGTAAGCCATTACCAAACGTGGACTTATCTTATTTTATTTCTCATCATTTTCGCCGAAACAGGATTGGTAATCACTCCCTTTCTTCCTGGCGATTCGTTGCTGTTTGCTACTGGTGCCATTGTTGCTATGCCTGAAACAGGGTTGCATTTTGGTTTGATGGGTCTGTTATTGATTGGGGCTGCATTTTGTGGTGATGTGGTTAACTATCAAATAGGTCGCCTTGTGGGCAATAAGGCATTTGACGGCAGCTATCGGTTATTGAAAAAAAGTCATTTAGAAAAAACGCATTTGTTTTACGAGAAACATGGTGGAAAAACTATTGTATACGCAAGGTTTGTGCCTATCGTGCGCACTTTTGCCCCATTTGTTGCAGGAGTAGGTAAAATGAATTTTAAGAAATATATTACTTACGGCTTCTTGGGGTCGTCATTATGGGTATTTGGGTTTTTGAGTTTGGGCTTTTTTTTCGGTAACATGTCTTTTGTGAAAACACATTTTTCATTAGTAGCCCTAGGTATTATAGGATTGTCTCTTGTTCCTATGTTAGTACAATTTTTTAAAAAACCGCTATAAAATAGTTTTTTTCACACAAAGCATTCAAAAACGTTCATAGGCAGTGAAACTTTCGGCAAGGATACTTAAATGGGTAATGCGGTTTTATCCACCTTTATTTTTTCAGAGAATTTGGGTAAAAAGCATTGCAGCAGATTTTACGTCTATTGAAGTAAAAGTTCATAAAAGTATTTTCAATATCAACTATAATAAAACCATTTTTGGAGGTACTATTTTTAGTGCCGTCGACCCTTTTTATGTCTTACTTTTTCATCAAGTGATGCTCAGAAGAGGTATAAAAACCATTGCTTGGTTAAAAAGTGCGAGTGTACAATACCTTAAACCAGGACATGGAGATTTATATTTAAAAATTTGTATTTCTCAAGATGAAATTAATGAGGCCATGTATACCTTAGAAACCGAGGGTAAATTCATAAAATCTTATCCAATTCAAATTACGGATGTTGATGGTCATGTATGTGCTGAACTTAGTAACGAAATTTACATGCGCGATATCTACTTCTCTTTTCAGTCATCTCCTAATAACTCATAATTTTTTTTAGGAGATTATTTTTTATGATGCTATTTCGTTCATTCTTTGCTAAATACAAACCCTATTATGTTGCCAATCTTAAGTTGGCAATACCTGTTGTTGTATCTCAAATGGGTCACACATTGGTGGCGCTTTCAGACAATATTATTATGGGTAGAACGGGCACCATTCCATTGGCAGCTTGTTCTTTGGGCAATAGTATTTTTGCAATTTTTTTAGTAGCAGGTTTGGGAATGTCTCACGGAGTTACGCCATTAATAGCGCAAGAGCGTGGCAAAGAAAATTATCAAGAATGCGGTAAATTACTCAGCAATACTTTGTGGGTAGGTATGGTTGTTGGATTGCTGTTATTTTTATTGAACACGATAATGGTTATACTACTACAGGAATTTAAACAAGTGACAGCTGTTACCGAACAATGCAGACCTTTTCTGTTTTTATTAGGCACTTCTATCATTCCTCTAATGATTTTTCAAGTATTCAGACAATTTGCGGAAGGCTTAGGTTTCACTAAACAGGCAATGATGATTAGTATTATGGGCAATACAATTAATATTGGTGTCGGTATTACGTTAGTGTTCGGATTATTTGGAATTAAAGCAATGGGTATTAAAGGACTTGGATATAGTGCTTTAATTGATAGAACAATTATGAGCATCGCCATGGCAAGCTATGTATTACGTTCTCCTAAATTTAAACCTTACTTAAGTCAATTTGTTGTAACCGCATTCGATTATCAACGAATTAAAAAAATATTAAAAAATGGTATTCCTGTATCGTTTCAATATCTATTTGAAGTAAGTGCTTTTTCATCGGCAGCTATACTAATTGGCTGGTTGGGCATTAAAGAGCTCGCTGCCCATCAAATTGCATTGAGTTTGGCTGCCACTACTTACATGATGGCAACAGGTATTGGTGCGGCAGCAACCATACAAACAGGAACGAGTTGGGGAGCTAAAAATTATACCCAATTACGATACGCGGCTATTGGCAGTTACCACATTATCATTACTTTCATGATCATGTGTTCCATTATTTTTGTGTTTGCTAATAGATTTCTACCCTCATTGTACATCAATGATTCATCTGTTATTGAATTAGCGGCAACCTTATTAATTATTGCCGCATTATTTCAATTATCAGACGGTATTCAAGTAGTTGGATTGGGTATTTTAAGAGGAATGAGCGACGTGAAAATACCTACTATGATTACTCTTGTAGCTTATTGGGGCATTGGGTTGCCTTCGGGATATTGGATGGCATTTCATTTGCACATGGGTGCACAAGGTGTTTGGTATGGCTTATCTTTGGGGTTGTTGGTATCTGCAAGTTTTTTATTTATACGTTTCAATCATCTTTCGAAAGATAGACGCTATCGAACAGCTTATAAATAATGACATGCACAAACAACGTTGCTATTTATTCTTTAAATAACTCTTTGTAAAGGTTTAAATTATTGAAATTAGGCTATTTACGATGAACAGGGTAGTGTCTTTGGGGGGTCATATTGTTAAAAATAAGTGCCACCAATAAAAGAATGAGTGTACCCGATAAGACTGGGAAAAAGATATAGGTGTACCCCAAATTTTTAATTTTTTCTGAACCAATAATTGCTATTAAGGCGGTTGCTCCTCCAGGAGGATGAAGTGTTTTTGTTATCTGCATCAACACAATAGATGCTGAAACTGCTAGAGGGGCTGTTATCCAAATAATATCGGGTAATAATTTGCAGACAGTTACTCCAATAAAAGCAGAGAGAACATGTCCTCCAATCAGATTTCTAGGTTGAGCTAAAGGGCTTTGAATAACACCATATATCAAAACACTTGATGCTCCAAAGGAACCTATTAAAAAAACAGTATCGTTAAGCGGCAAAAAATAATTTTGTATACATGCAATACTCCCTATCCCAATAAAAGAACCTAAAAAAGACCAAAAATGCTCCCTAACATCTATTAATGTTTCTTTGTAGGCTACATAACGAGATATTCGTAAACTTCTATTTAATTTTTTTCTAATCATAGTTTATTTATCGACTCCAGTTTTTATTAGAAGTAATTCCTACAGAAAATTTCATCACGATACCATCCGTTGGCGCAGTACTTCATATAAAATTACTCCTGCGGATACGGCTACGTTAAGCGATGCAATATCTCCCAGCATAGGTATTTTAACTAAAGAGTCTGCTTTTTTGATTAAATCTGTGCTAATTCCGTCCTCTTCTGAACCCATAATAATAGCTGTAGGAACTGTGAAATCTATAGAAGATATGGGTTGCTTCGCTTTTTCAGAACAAGCTACTACCGTTAAACCCGATTCTTGTAAAAATTTAACCGCGTCCTCTAACCGATTTACTCTGCAAACAGGTATTTTAAATAATGCACCTGCTGATGTTTTAATTGCATCGGGGTTTGTTTGTGCTGAACCTTTTAATGGAACCACTATGCCATGTACGCCCATACATGCTGCAGAACGAGCTATTGCACCGTAATTACGAACATCGGTTACTCTATCTAACACTAACATGAGTGGTACTTCTCCTTGTTCGTACAGTTGTGGAACTAACTGTTCTAACCGATGATAGTCTATGGGCGATACAAACGCCACTACTCCTTGATGATTTTTAGAAGTAAGTCTATTTAATTTTTCTACAGGAACAGATAAATAACTCAATTCATTCAGTTTCAACAATTGTTTAAGTTCTAAAACCAAATCTCCACCAATTCCTTTCTGAATGTATAGTGTTTCTATTTCTTTACCTGCATGAATTGCTTCCATAACGGCTCTAATACCAAAAATTAGTTCGTTAGACAGTTTAGGTTCATGAGGTGTGCGGTAATTTCGTTGTTGAGAAGACGGTCGAGAATATTGTTTTTGAGGATACACGTTATTGATTTTAGAAAGTGAATGAATTTTTATTCAAAAATTAGACCTATTTGTAAACTATGTAAAAAAAGTTTGTCTATAGGACGAGAAAAAGGATGGTCTTCATTAACCAATACACTATTGAAACTGTTAACTATTTTTATTTCGGGACTTAGTTTAAAATATTCTAGATAGATATCGAACCCCATACCTGCTTCGTAACCCCAATAGGATGATGTATTCGTAATTCTTTTATCTAATAACTCTAAGTCTGCTTGTCCTTTCACACCCCTAAAACTAATGTCTGTAGAAAAAACAACCCCCAATAGTAGGTAAGCTCTAAAATCTCTTCTTCTATCTGTTTTTAATTTGATTCCCAACGGAAA
>CANJWF010000058.1 GCA_947478315.1 Sphingobacteriaceae bacterium
ACCGGGATGGACAAACCTCTAGTGAATCTCTTATGGCGCCAGCTGTACTGCAGAGTAGCTACGTTTGGAATAGATAAGCGCTGAAAGCATCTAAGTGCGAAACTAGCCACAAGATGAGACTTCCTTATAAGGGTTGTGGAAGACTACCACGTTGATAGGCTACAGATGTAAAGGTGGTAACATCAAAGTCGAGTAGTACTAATTGCCCAAAGTTTTCTAGTAGAGATAAGCATGTTAATCAATAGTTTCTTTCAATTATGTCGAGATATTAGACCTAGTTTCATATTAGGAATATTAAGTATTTAGGTGCTTATATCGGTTGTGTCCACCTCTTCCCATTCCGAACAGAGAAGTTAAGCCAACCAGAGCCGATGGTACTGCGGTAACACGTGGGAGAGTAGGTCGGCGCCGAATTTTATTAAAAAGAGCTCATTGTTTAATCACAATGGGCTCTTTTTGTTTATAGTCTGGATAGGTAGTTCTACTAACACTGCTACTTAGTCCTCAAATAAAACTACCTCCCTCTCTTATAAACGGCCTATTAGGCTTTGCTGTGAGTGTGCGGGATAAGATTAATTAAAAAATAAAATTTCGATAACAATTAAAATTATGGCAAGTATCAATCCCCACATTAATTTCAACGGTAATGCGGAAGAAGCATTCAATTTTTACAAATCAGTATTTGGTGGAGAATTCGCAAAAATAATGCGTTTCAAAGATTTAGCAAGTGCTGAATTTCCAGTAGACGAACATGAAGCAAATAAAATAATGCACATTGCTTTGCCAATTGGTAAAAGTATTTTAATGGCTAATGATGTACCTGAAATACTGGGACGAACAAACGAAAATGAGAATAGAAGCAAAATTGTAATTAGTGCAGAAAGCAAAGAAGAAGCTGACAAATTATTCAATGGACTTTCGGTAGGAGGACAAATTGAAATGCCTATTTCTGACAGCCCTTGGGGTTCATATTTTGGTATGTTTAGAGACAAATATGGAATTGAATGGATAGTAGATTTTGACTCGAATTATAAGTGTTAAATTGAGTCGAAGAAAAACAATGAGCTTACATTGGTTTGGCAATATGGCGGCTGAAGTGCTCCTATAAAATATTTTTGCAAGATTCAACAGCAGAAATTTTTTAAATGTTTGTGCTAAAAATCCGCTACATCGCCAAGCCCCAAAACGTAACCTGCCGACAGTCTCAACATTAACTGGTAGAACATTGCATAAATTGCCCTCGGGAGCTTGCTTGTAGGTTATTCTAACTTAGTGCCATCAATGCGAACTAGATAGGTCGAAAAAAGGGTTCTTTTTGAGTTCATTTCTCAAACTTGCATCCCGAAAATTCAGAGAAATAAGCATGTGATATTATTGCAACGTTTTCTAATTATTTGTTTTCCAGTTTTGGAATCCTTAACTGGTGTAACAAAAATTCTAAGGAAGATAGTTCTTCTTGCATTTCTCTTACATATTTTTCAGTTTCCATTTTCATTTGAGAGGTGAGATGTTTGTAGTAGTTAATACCTTCGAGCAGATTTTTATGAAAATTATTTAGATATTTTGCTTTACTTACTCCAACGTTATCAATGTATTTGTTCAGTTCGTTTTGTAAATAACTCACGTACATGCCTAATTCATTGATAAACATATTTGATCTTTTTACAGAGTTTAAGATATTCATTCGTCCATAAATATGGTCAATCATTTGTTTTAATGAAAAGATGCCCGAAAAATAGGCAAGGTTGGGACCAGGGCAAACTGTTATTGCTGGTCTGTTTTTTTTAGAAGATTGAATATTATATTTTATTTCGGCAGATGCGCAAAGTCCTTCGCACAAACAGTCTTTAGTGGTTATTTTAGAATATTCTGTTTGAAATTTTTCTTTGGTAAGATTCAATGCTTTTAATGCTTTTATTTTTAAGTGTTGGTATTTACGTGATGCTGTGCAAATGGCATTTTGCGTAAATTCGGTGTTGGAACACAGACATTTTTTTGTACAAGGGCTTCCTGGTCGACCTTTTTCTATACGTTCTAAACGTTGTTGTTCAGATGAACTTTTGCTGAAATAATTAAAAGGTACTCCTAAAGGGGAAATGTCGCTTAAATAGTAGTCGGTAGTTTCAGCGGTTGCTAACTGGTTTAAGGTAGTTTCATCGAGATTGGTTGCTTCTGGAACTAATAAAAAGGGGCTTCCCCATCCTGTGGCATCGGTTTGGTAATGCTCAAGTAAAAAATTATGTTCATTGGACGTTCCTATTCCTCCTTGTACCGTTACGCGCGTTGTAGGAGGGGATAAAAATAGAGGTCGTTGTTTTTCTTTCAACGACGAGTTACAAATCGTAAAAAGTTCTTGCTTTAGCTTATCTCGGTTTATTTTAAATTCCTCTAAAATCGGACCTAATAACATGCCCTCGGTAGCGAAAGCATGCCCTCCGCAATTTAATCCAGACTCTATTCTAAATTCAGATACCCATAATCCTTTTTTAGCTAAAATTTTACCTTGTATGAGTGCAGATCTGTAATCGCTCACTTTAAGTATAATTTTCTTTTTGATTATTCCATTTTTGTCGGGAAAGAAATCACTGAAATTTTCTATGTAATTATACAAAGTAGGGTTATATCCAGCTGAAAAAATAACTGAAGCCTCTAGTGTACTGTTCGCGAATCCTCTGAGTGCTGCGGAGGCGTCTGAAAATTCTTTGGGAAGGGCATTGTTTTGTTTATCGTAGTTGATTTTATCTAACTTCGCCATGATGTTTACGTCTATCGACCCAGGTATAATCAGTTTGCGTAATTCATTTTGTAAGATTTTTTTCTGATTCTCATCTTTGCTCATCATCATTTCATGATACAGATTTTTTACTACCGACGTTTGGGGGAGTAATTCGAAATATTTAACAATTTCATTGTCTGTTTCAAATGCCTGCATTCTTAACGCGTCTATCTGTTGACGTACAATTTTATCCACTAAATTTAGATAATTGGTAATTCTTTTAGCGCGATAATCTTCTGTATGATGGTCGATGGGAGTGTAATTTTCATGGTATTGGTTACTGTGGTATTCGCGCATCTGCTCGATTATTTCATCGTCTACGATTGATATGACGGAAGAGATACCGAAGCGAGCCACTTTAATAGGAGTGTCTATAGTAAATCCGATGCCCATTACGGGAATGTGAAAAGTGTGTAAATGGTTTGTTGTCATGATGGTTGAGAGGTAATATAAAAGACAGATACCGATAACTCGAGTTGTAGATACGTTTTACGAAAGTATTAAATTGTAGTGCTGAAGGTTAATGGATAAAAATTTCATTTGTTAATTAGTCGTTAATTTTTGTTTTTTATGGTACTTATGAATTTTCGATGTTCAGGTTGTATTTTCCTTTCCTATAACGATTTCACGAACCTTCGGTGTCATCATCGGTTGATGATAAACAATCCATGAGGGTATTAAAGGAATAAAAACAAAAGCCAAGTTTCGATATTTTTACTTTACTAAAATATGATTTATGCTATGTTTTACATTCTTCTTTTCGATGTTATTATAACATTAAATGTTTCCATAGTATCTGTGGTATAAAACCTAACAGGATAATTAGCAGAGAAAGAAGGCTTGCCACGCTCTCTAAAATGAAGCTATGTGTTGTGTGTGAGTGGCGTTCAATTTTATCAATTCCTAGAAACATTACTTTTATCCATCTGAAATAATAAAAAAGGGATAATATGGTGCAAATAACAGCTACAACTAATAGGGTGGTAATGGAATAGGAAATGCCATATTTCATGACCGTAGAAAAGATGTAAACCTTGGCCCAAAATCCAGCAGTGATAGGAAGACCGATTAAAGAAATGAATGCTATTAATAAATTAATGCTAGCGATAGGGTGCGTTTTGGCTAATCCAGCATAGTTTTCGATAAATCCAGTTGAATTGATGCGTTGGTTAGATAATGATAATAATGTAAAAAATATGCTAAAGGTTGCCAGTGAATAAGTGATTACATAAAAAGATACGGTCGGAATAACCAGTTTATTGATGGGTGACAGTGTTGTCAAAATCATAATTATGAATCCTGTATGTCCGATAGAAGAGTAGGCTATTAGGCGTTTGATATAATTTTGATTGATGGCAAATAGGTTTCCTATGATTAGTGTGGAGATGGTTATTATAACGAGTAAAAATTCAAAATTTGTTAAACTTGTGACAAGAAGAGTCCAAAATCTGAATAATAGTAGCGTTGCTCCAATTTTTGGTAGTATGCCTATGTAAGTTGCAATCGATATTGGTACACCTTCAAACACGTCGGGCATCCAAAAATGAACCGGGAAAATGCCTAATTTGAAGCCAATTCCCAACATTAAAAACACACAGGCTACTAAATGGAGATAACGATGGTTGGTTAAGTTTAATGTGCGCCAGTCTAATGTACCATGAAGTGCATATAAAATAGATATGGCATACAACATGACGGCTGTAATTATCAATCCAATAAGAAGATACTTTATGCCAGCTTCTGATGATTTTTTTTGTTTGACGTAGCTTACCAATAGATACCCGCTTAGAGAAACCATTTCTATGACAACAATAAATATAAGCCAGTTATTTGCAGAGACGAGTAAATGAAGCCCTAAAATCATCGCAGGGTACATCATTAATAAATCATTGATTTTATTGTTTTTTAGGTCTTTGTCGAGTTTGAAAAGTACGAGACAGAGTATGGCAGAAATATCAATGAGAAGTTTATAAATATTTGTTGTTTTATCTTGAATGAGTAGCGAATAAAATGGTTTTATTGTAATAGAATTTGGTATTTGAAGAATTGTATATGTTGAAATAAGGACTAATATGATTAGATTTAGGTAGAATAGTATTCGATGAAGCTTTTCTCTGTTCAGAAATAGAAATAATATATTGAGAATTAATGCTCCTGTTAAAATAAGTTCAGGAATGATATATTCAAGTCCTAATATTGAATTATTGATAAAATCTGGCATTTTGCTTATGCTTAGTTATATGAACGCCAAAGTTAATAGAGAATGTCGTAAAAAAGTATTGTCATTTTGAAAATAAAGCAATACCTTTGGCACTCATTTTAATTAGAAAAACAGTTTAAACAATGTACGCAATAGTAAATATAGCAGGGCAACAGTTCAAAGTTGCAAAAGACCAATATGTTTTTGTGCATAGATTGCGCGAAGCAGCAGAAGGCGCTAGTATTGAATTTGACAATGTATTGTTGGTTGAAAATCAAGGCAAAGTAACTATAGGTACGCCTACAGTCCAAGGAGCAAAAATTTCAGCTAAGGTATTGTCTCATTTGAAAGGCGATAAGGTAATCGTATTTAAGAAAAAGAGAAGAAAAGGTTACAAGAAGAAAAATGGTCATAGACAATGTTTTACGAAAATTTTAATAGAAAACATAAGTTTATAATTTTATTAATTGGCTATTAATCTATCAGTTTTACTGAAATAATTTAAGTTCATCATGGCACATAAGAAAGGCGTTGGTAGTTCAAAGAACGGTCGTGAATCGCATAGTAAGCGATTAGGTATTAAAATATTTGGAGGACAATCTGCAATTGCAGGAAACATTATTGTTCGTCAGAGAGGCACAAAACATCATCCCGATAAAAATGTAGGGATAGGCAGAGACCATACTTTATTTGCTCTAGTTAGTGGGCATGTTCTCTTCAGAAAGAAAGCAGATAATAAATCTTACGTATCTGTAGTTCCAGTTGAGGTAGTTCAATCTTAATTGTTGATATACCCTGTTCTATGATGTAGTATGGTGTGTTATTCTTTTATAATAAAAAAAACCGATACATAACGTATCGGTTTTTTTTATTATAAAAGCAAACGTGTAAGCCGGGTTCTGTATCCATGTGAATGGATTCTGTCATTTATCTAGGCACCGACATTGCTATCGGGCTCAAACGACCTACCCTCCTCGATATTAATCGACTTTTTGTCGAATAATTTGAGCGAGCAACTCAGTAATCGAGGTTTATTTGGTCTTTCAACTCTTGAGGTTTACCGCAACATAAGTCACCTTATGATGCCGTGAGCTCTTACCTCACGTTTTCACCCTTATCCCGATGTATTTCACATCGTGACGGTTTATTTTCTGTGGCACTGGCTGTCTCCGTTTGAAACGAATCCTTCCTGTTAGGAAGCAAGATGCTCTATGTTGCCCGGACTTTCCTCTCCATTTCGGAGCGACAGAATTGTTTGCTAAATGCGAATATATGCAAAAATGCATTGTTTGTATTGCATGTGTTATTTTTTGAAGTTAATACATAACTTGTTGCCATTATTTTCATCTGTTAATAATTTTTCAATGGTGATGAAGAACCAATAACAACATTATCATGCTCTTTTGTGAGGATAATGCTCATGGGTGTTTCATTAGAATATAATTATTCGTTAGTGTTTGTCTTTCAAGGGCACTCATGGATCTGCGATGTATTCAGTTCATTTTTCATAAATCTTCATGCTTCATGCACACGCTACGCATGTTTGAAGGCACTCATGTATGGTCTTGCAAGTTGGATTTTTTATGGAGACGATGAACTTATAACAACATTATCATTCTACTTCGTGCATGATGACCTTGTTTTGAAAATGTTTTATTGGGGCTTAAAATTAGATTAACTTTGAGCGATTTTGATGGTAGAAATCATCCAATTAAGAATATGATGTTGCAATTCAATAAATTTGTTTTAGAAAATGGCTTGAGGGTAATTGTTCATGAAGATGCTTCTACGCCTATGGCAATTGTTAATGTGCTTTACGATGTAGGTGCTAAAGACGAAGATGAAAAAGTAACTGGTTTTGCTCATTTGTTTGAGCATTTGATGTTTGGGGGCTCTGTTAATATTCCGTCTTACGACGAGCCATTACAACGTGTAGGTGGAGAAAATAATGCTTTTACGAGTAATGATATAACTAATTATTACATCCAGCTCCCCGCTAATAATATTGAAACTGCCTTTTGGTTAGAGTCTGATAGAATGTTGAGTCTAGCTTTTTCGGAAAAAAGTTTAGATGTTCAAAAAAATGTCGTTTGTGAAGAATTTAAGCAAAGATATCTTAATCAGCCCTATGGAGATGTTTGGCTTCATTTACGTCCATTGGTTTACCAAGTACATCCTTATCGTTGGGCTACTATTGGTAAAGAATTGAGTCATATTGAAAATGCGAATTTAAAACAAGTAAAAGCATTTTTTGAGAAGCACTACAATCCTCAAAATGCAATTTTGGTTGTTTCTGGAGCAGTGAAAACAGCTCATATTCGTATGTTGGCAGAAAAATGGTTTGCTCCTATTCCTGCGGGTAATCTTTATGTTCGTAATTTGCCTCAAGAGCCAGAACAAACGAAACCAAAGCAATTACAGATTTTTGCGAACGTGCCAGCGAATGCTATTTATATCTCCTTTCATGCCGCTGCGAGAAAAACGGATGCTTTTTATGCAGATGATTTGATGACCGATATTTTATCTCGAGGACAGTCTTCTAGGTTATATAATC
>CANJWF010000059.1 GCA_947478315.1 Sphingobacteriaceae bacterium
ATTCGATGAAATTCATAAAAGCTTTGTCCAGATTTCAAATCTATCTCACGAATAACCTCATCGTAATCTTCAAAAGACACTCTAAAACGATATACTGCCATGTTGTATTAAATATTTGATATATAACGACAGGGGCAAATATAATTTTAATCCGCAATAATTTATACAAACAGCTTAGCTTTGGAGTACCTGTATTTTAATGTGGAGAAGAAAATTTATTCGGTCTTTTCTTCAAAAAAAAGCTACTCATCAAATGAGCACATTCAGTAGCTTTGACGCCAGAGAGAACTTGTGTTTTAGGATGAAGAATAGGAGACAATACCTCAGTATAACCTCGCTTAATATCTCCCGCACCGTAAACAATACGATCTATTTGCGTCCAATAGGCAGCACCTCCACACATTACACAAGGCTCTACAGTAACATATAAGGTGCAATTTTTCAAGTATTTTCCACCCAAATAATCACTTGCAGCAGTAAAGGCTTGCATTTCTGCATGTGCAGTAACATCGTTTAGTCGTTGCGTTAAATTATGAGCCTTAGCAATAATTTTTCCGCCGCAAACAATTACTGCTCCAATGGGCACCTCATCTAACGCTAAGGCTTTATGCGCTTCTTTAATAGCCTCCTCCATAAAAAATTCATCGGCACTCAATGAATCTATTGCTTGTTCAAAATTTATATACTTCATAGTAATTGGACGATAGTCTACCGATTGAGAATCAAATATGCTGATAACAGCAAGATAATCACTAACAAATTTTCAATTTCAATTTTTTAGCTTTTAATTCGTACTGGAAAAATGCGCTAAATAACAACACCTCTATGTAGTGGATACATGCAAAAATTTTACCCTATGATAAAGCGGACATATATACTACTCAAAGAGGTTTAAAACTTGCCAAGTTATGTATGATGACCTTTGAAAAACAAACCTCAAAACGAATAAAACCTATCTTTAGATGAAGATTTACGGAATCAAAAACTGCAATACAGTAAAAAAAGCCCTAGACTGGCTTAAAGAAAAACAAGTCAACATTGAATTTCATGACTATAAAAAATTGGGTATCACTGAACCACAATTACAACAATGGTGTACCGCAGTAGGATGGCAAAAATTAGTGAATAAAAAAGGTAGCACGTGGCGCTCACTCAGTGTTGAAGAACAAAACAGTATCGTAGATGAGGGTAGTGCCATTGCACTCATGCTAAAAAAAACAAGCGTTATTAAACGTCCATTAATAGAACATAAACACCAAATCATAATAGGTTTCGATGAAAAAGAATATTCAGATACCCTACTCTAAAATAACCTTCAACACTTAATCTTACTCTCATTGTATAATCGAAAAATATTTATTACTCTATCAATAAGTACCTTAATCGGGTTAAACGGTTGTCGTTTGCCAAAACAAATCCCCGTTTCATCGCCCGAAACTCATGCCAAACAATGGGTAGATTCCGTATTTAAAACATTGAATAAAAGACAGAAAATTGCACAACTGTTGATGATAAGAGTCAACAGCAATAAAAACAAACACTACGAAGATTCAATTATTAAAATTGTAAACAGGGAACAAGTAGGGGGTGTCGTATTTTTTCAAGGAGGACCCAAACGACAAGCTAGTTTAACCAATCGACTACAACAAGTAGCTCAAGTACCCTTACTGATTGCTACCGATGCCGAATGGGGACTAGGTATGCGTTTAGACAGTGCCAATGCATTCCCCTTTGCCATGACACTGGGAGCAATACGCAACAATTTACTTATCTATCAAATGGGACGAGAAATTGGGAAAGACTTAAAAGCCATCGGCGTTGGGCTTAACTTTGCACCTGTAGTCGATGTAAATAATAACGCGAATAACCCCGTCATCAACTTTCGGTCATTTGGAGAAAACAAAGAAAATGTTGCCTACAAAGGAATCGCCTATATGGCGGGTCTACAAGCCGAAAATGTTATAGCCACCGCAAAACATTTTCCCGGACATGGCGATACTGACATAGACTCTCATCACGATTTACCCTCCTTAAAACACAATAGCATAAGATTAGATAGTTTAGAAATGTACCCCTTCAAACAATTAATTGAAGCTGGTGTTGGCGGAATTATGGTAGCACATATCAACATTCCAAGTTTAGATTCTAGCTTAAATATCCCTTCCAGTTTATCAAAACCCATTATTACCGGCATTCTCAAAAATAAGATAGGATTTAAAGGCTTAATTATTTCAGACGCTATGGATATGAAAGGGGTAGTTAAATTTTTTCCAAACGGCAGCGCTGACGTAAAAGCTATTGAAGCCGGAAACGACATCATCGAATTGAGCGAAAACTCTCAAAGAGCTATACAACAAATTCGCAAGGCAATTCGTAACCACACACTATCTTGGGCAGATATAGACGAAAAGGTAAAAAAAATACTGCATACCAAATATGAAATAGGATTATGGAACAGTAAAATACAGAAAAAAGGCTTATTGTTCCATTTATATTCATTATTCTCACGTCCCAACATTCGAATGATTGATACTAATGGCTTAACAAATTTTTATAACCGACCAGCCATTAACGCATTAAAAAATCAATTATGTGAAGCCGCCATTACCCAATTACGAAACCATAATTTACCCATCGACTCAAACATCCATCAGCCAATAGCCTGCCTTTCTATTGGCTCTAAATCTATTACCGTGTTTCAACAAGAAATAGCGCAGCAAGATTCTGTAACATTCTTCAACTTAGATAAACAAGCAACATTAGCCGAAATTGAAACTACTAAACAACAATTGAAAAAATACTCTTTAATCATTATAGGCGTTCACGATACTAGGAAATTTCCACGCAATCGCTTAGATTACAACGAATCTACGTTAGCATTTATCAATGAACTAACCACAAGCAACGCCATCATATCATGGTTTGCCAACCCTTATAGTTTAGCGCAATGTAGCACCATTAGCCAAACAAAAGGATTATTAATCGGCTATCAAAATATACCGGAAATACAAAAAGCAGCGGTAAAAATTATCTTCGGACAACTCAAACCCCAAGGAAAATTACCCGTATCAGTAGGATCGACATTCAAGTTTGGCGAGGGAGAATAATTACTTAACGCCGCCACCTTCCATAAAAAGCAAATAATCCATCTCTATCAAAAAGAAAGAATTAGCAAAAATCTGATGAAGGCTGTTTTCAATCTGCAACTTATCTGCATCACTCAAAGAGCTACGCTCAGTAAAGTTGTTAGACAGCAAACCTAAACGAACTGCGGCACGAAAAACTCGAATATCAACCGCAATACGGGGTTTATCAAAAGCCACATTCAAAAACATATTAGCAATTTTACGACCATACCCACGAAATTGCAATAGTTCTTCTAGTGTTTGAGGTACACAACCGTTATAGTCATCTATAATACGGTCGCAGGCGGCCAAAATATGTGTCGCATTTTGATTAACCATGCGCTTGATGTTATAACTACTCAAATATTGTGCAAAATCTTTTTCACTATCAAATACGGACCGTAACTTCTTTGGGGATTGAAATATCGTTTTATCTTCGTCTGGAATTTTATACAACTGATTCGTCCCATCTTGACGATGAAAAAATCCCTCCACAAAGGCAAAAAATACGCCATATGATTTCCAAATACGCCAATAAGTATTTTGTTCAAAACGATATCGACGTGCTTCCCAAACCATTGTTTCGGTTATTTCAATCTGCTGAGGATAAGCGTAATGTTTACGAAACAATTGCTCTGCAATAGCGTGCGGAGTAGTCATGAAATTTTTGAAATGAAGAAGTTTATCAAAAGTGCAAGAAAGTTTCTGACTATGCAAAAAACCTTATCGAAAAAGTATTGTATGGTACAAGGCAAGTATAGCCAACATGAGAGAGATAAATATACCCAGCATCCGCCTCTGCAAAGAAATAATATCGTCTTTAGTTGCTAAAATTCGAGTTTTATCCTCAAAATGTTTTTCAATTTTAGTATCGATATAATTCGTGATACTCTTTGCCTCCTCTCTGCCCACTTTAGCCGAAAGAATGCCATAAAGTTCCGTTATGGATATACCAACGTTTGTCATACACGAGGCTACCATTTTTCTGAAAAATAAAATATAATAACTAAAAAAAATGCATGTTTGCTACAGAAAAAAATCACTCCATTAGTTATTAAAATATTACTTAGGTTAATTTATATCCCTAGCACAAAAATGAAAACAGGAAAACCCTCTGTTATTCAATAAATAATTTAAAAGTCACATTAAAAAGCAACTTTTATCACTAAATTATTAAGCCTCATAAAGGCTGTTTTTTTCAACCAGCAAAAATATGATTATCACATTATCGCTCACAGTATTGTTAATTGTTACCGTATTTATCTATACACAACAAGCAAAATTTGGCAAAATGGCTCAAGGAGAAAGATTCGAAAAAATCAAAAAATCTCCCCATTATAAAAATGGGCAATTTCAAAATCAAAATCATACTCCTAACCTAACTGAGGGAGTAAGCTACTACTCCCTTCTGAAAGATTTTTTTTCTAACCGAAAAAGAATCAAACCATTCAATCGACTACCTAGCCAAAAAACTAATTTATACGAACTAAACCCCGCCTCAAATCTTTTAGTATGGTTCGGACATTCTTCTTATTTCCTTCAAATTGACGGAAAGAAAATATTAGTCGACCCCGTTTTAAGTGGCATTGCTTCTCCAATTGCTTTCACGGTAAAGGCATTTGAAGGTACCAATCCATATACCACAGACGATATTCCTCCTATTGATTATTTATTTATTTCACACGACCATTGGGACCATTTAGATTATGAGACACTCTCGAAATTACAATCAAAGATAAAAACAGTCATTTGTGGTCTTGGCACAGGTGCACATCTAGAACATTGGGGCTATCTTAAACACAACATCATTGAAAAAGATTGGCACGAACAAATTTCATTAGATGACGGTTTCACTGTAAATACAGTTCCTGCAAGACATTTTTCAGGAAGAGGATTTAAACGAAATAAATCTCTTTGGTGCTCCTTTGTATTACAAACACCTACCATGAAAATCTTTATCGGTGGAGATAGTGGATATGATACCCACTTTGTCGAAATTGGAAAAACTTTTGGAGAATTTGATTTAGCTATCCTAGAAAACGGGCAATATGATAAAAGTTGGAAATACATCCACATGACCCCCGAAGAAGTGTTGCAAGCAACCAAAGATTTACGAGCTAAAAAATTACTTCCGATACACTCTGCAAAGTTTGCTTTGGCTAATCACGAATGGGATGCTCCCTTAAAAAGCATAACAACACTCCACCATCATAGCAATATTACACTACTCACTCCCATGATTGGGGAACTAGTAAATCTTAATGAAAACAAACCATCATTTTCAAAATGGTGGGAAGGGATACAATAATACCGAGCTAATATGAACCCTTAATATCATTATTCATTTTAGCTTATTCTACCTCATTCCAATTCTAACAACACCGGACAATGGTCGGAATGTTTAGCTTCAGGTAATATAACTGCTTTTTTTAATCGAGAAATAAGTGATTGAGATGCGATATGATAGTCGATACGCCAACCTAAATTTTTGGCACGAGCATTGGCTCTGAAACTCCACCACGTATAATGATGAGGCTCGTCATTGAAGTAACGAAAAGTATCTACAAATCCGCTACGAATAAAATTTTCCATCCAATCTCGCTCTTCTGGTAAGAACCCAGAGGAGTTAGCATTCGACTTCGGATTGTGAATATCAATCGGACGATGACAAATATTATAATCACCCGAGATAATTAAGTTAGGAATATTCGTTTTAAGACGATGAACATAGTGTTGAAAATCATCTAAAAATTGGAACTTAAACGCTTGTCTTTCATCTCCACTTGACCCAGACGGAAAGTAGGCACTCATTATTGAAAAATCGGCAAAATCGGCACGAATAACCCTGCCTTCATCATCGTAATCGGCTATACCCACTCCATATTCGACATGCTTAGGCTCTATTCTTGTCAAAATAGCCGTTCCACTATATCCCTTTTTTTCAGCAGGATACCAAAAACACTGATAGCCCATTGATTCAATTTGAACAATTTCTTCACTTATCTGCCCTGGATGTGCCTTAATTTCTTGTAAACAAACAATATCTACGTCAGCAGCACGAAGCCATTCTAACCAATTCTTATTAATAGCAGAACGAATTCCATTGACATTATAGGTAATGAGCTTCATACATTAACAGTTATCTAACAAGCATTTTTAGCTTGCTCAAGTAAACTCAGCTAAATAGGATAATACGTTTTAATTATATAGCGAAATTTTTATTTATGTCTATTCTTTTTACCATTAAGCGTTTTTGTCGTCTTTATCGTAGGGTTTACTGGTGTTGGAATAAGTTCTTTTTCTAACATCTCCACTTCTTGAGGTGACAATACACTCACTTGCATTTTTATATCGGTTATAGGTCGATCATTTGCCCCCTTAGGAACATCTGCAATAATATCTACCATCTCCATACCTTTAACAATTTCACCATAAACGGTGTAATTATTATCTAAAAAGGCAGCTCCTCCAAGCGTTTTATAAAGTAAACGTTGCTCAAGCGTGTATTTGAGACCTATGTAATTTTCTATTTGATTAAGCTCCATATCTGTCCATTTTTTACCCTGTACCAAATAAAATTGACACCCGCTAGATGCTTTTTCAGGATTGTTGTCGCGTGCGGCTGCCAATGTTCCCTTTTTATGTATTAAATGATTCTTAAACTCAAAAGGAATTCGATAATCAACATTACCCGAACCCAACATCATATCAGGCGTAGCATTTTTTGACGTAGGGTCTCCTCCTTGAATCATAAAATCTTTAATAACCCGATGGAACAATGTTCCATTATAAAAACTATCTGTTGCCAATTTCAAAAAATTATCTCGATGCAATGGTGTTTCATCGTATAGTTTTACAATACATGAGCCTTTTTCTGTCGTTATTTTAACATAACTTTTGGTAGAAGGAGAAGTAGTTTGAGACCAAAGAACAGTACTAATAAAGAATGTAGCTAGTGTAATAAAGATTTGTTTCATGACAATTGATTTTATAATTTCTAAAAATTTATTGCATTAAAAAAACTACGGATATACTTGTTCTAAATAATGAACAATAAGCGATTTCAACAAAAATTCTTGTTCTAACAGTGTGTAATTCGGAATTGGCTTCACTAGCTTCCAATGTGGCCAACCATCTTGGTCAACACCTTCCAATTCATAAAATCCCATTTCACTCAACAATCTACAAGTTGCAATATGCATCAATTCCTCTTTTTGTCGCTTAGAAAATTTTTGAGGACCTTGTCCCAATTCTTGCACTCCTATTAAAAAAAGCAATGACTTCACATCTGGCGTATCTACATCAAAATCTTGAGCTACTCGCTGTTGCCAAT
>CANJWF010000060.1 GCA_947478315.1 Sphingobacteriaceae bacterium
CATCTAAATTATTGACGTAAATAGAAGCCATTTCCGTCATGGGAGGGCCAACTAATTTCTCATTTTGTTTATGACAGGCAGCACAATTCTGTTTGAAGATTGCTGCACCTTTTGCTAATTCTCCAAGTGATGGGTCAATTTCTAATTCAACAGTTTCTTCAACTGGGTTTTCTCTTACTTCTTTGCTTAGTTTTTGAAACTCCTTTGTATGAGCTGCAACTAATTTTTGATGTTTTTCCAATGAGTTGTGCCGATACATTTGTCGGCTTCCTCCGTAAAACAGCATAAAGAACAACATTGAAAATATAATACGCCTAAAATGGATATCAATATTTTCTTTCAACCCAGTAATTGTTTGATAGCAATACCATAAAGCATAAGCCAAAAGCAACCCTGCAATGGCCATAATACCAATTACGCCATAACCTATTCCTTTAGATGGCAGGGTAAACAGAACAACTACACCGAAAAGTATTTGTAAACTAAGTCCGATTGCAGCAATGGAATAGCCCATTTTTTTGATGCTGTAACGAGTGAAGGATGTGTAAATTTCTTCAATTGGGTATGACTTTCTGTTGTTATACCAAACTATAAAAATTCCAGTAACTGCAATACAAGCTCCTAAAAATTCAAAGTATCTTGGCAACACATTTGGCAATATCAAAGCACTCAAAAAACCTTGAACGATTCCCCATTTCTCAGGAAACATCATCAGATTTACGTTGGTTAGAAAAATCAGAGGAATGAACAAGAAAATAGCAACTGAAAGTGCCATTATTGAAATATGAATTATCTTGTTTTTTTCTAAACTATGCCAAGTGTATTTATGCAAATAGGTAAGTAGGAAAGCAATTGTTACCAACGGAATTATCATTATCCATGCAAATCCTGTCAGTGCATTGGCTGAATAAAAATAAATGGTGTAAAGTGTGTTGATACTCAACAAAGGAGCAATGCCCAACACAACGGCCAAACTTTTATTTACTGTTATTGTTTTGGCAATTTCGTGAGCAAAGGTGTCATACTCTTTGTTTTTTAAACCTTTTATTTGAGCCCAAAGGGTTACGATACTACCGCCAACCATTAAGTTTATAAAAATAATATGGAGCAAAAAAGAGAAAATAAGTAATGTTACCAATAACCATTCTGGTAATGGTAAGTCAAGTGGTATGTCTTTTGGAACTGGTGTATTTATTTGAAGCAGCATCTTTCGTCTATTTTTGAGTTAATTTTTTATCGTTTTCTTTATTAGTTTCCTCTATTTTTTTGGAAACTGCCACAGCACTATTCAAAGGATTGATTTGAACACCAGATGTTTGCACACCTTCCAAACTTTCACCTGTTTGTTGCAATTGCTTGATGTAAGCCACCAAGGCATTCAATTCTTTTTTATTGCCTGGGAAAGGTGGCATAAAAGTTCTGCCATTGTGCATATTAGGAATATATGCAGCCATCGAATTTTCATCTAATGGCTTCCCAAATCCATACATACGTTCAAATACATAAGTGATAGAATTTACGCCTTGTGTAGTATGACAACGACTACAGGTGTTCATAAACACATCACGCCCAGCCTGTATTTTATTTTCGTCTGTAATTTCTGTTACTGATGTGTAAGTGGCATATTTTAAGATGCCTTCTTTTTTGTAAAGCGGATAATCTTCTTCACGAAGTAAATTAGAATACATGTAGCCTCCAATTACATAAGGCTTGCGAATAAATTCTCTAACTCTTTCAAAAATTCCCAAAAAGCCAAATACAAAAAGGCAAGGGACAATAACATAGGTAAAATTAATTTTCTTTGGTTTGAGAAATGCAAACACTGCTAATATGATTGACAAGGATGCTGCACCAATGATGAAATACTTGAGCAAATTGTAGTATTGTGAAAACTCGATACTGCCCACTGCGGTGCTCATGTTATCTTTCATAGCACTTGGCATTACGTTCCAATAATATACTGCTCCAATAATTACCAAGGGAGTCCAAACCATAATCCATTTACTGGCATATTTTATGGCTTTGGCTATCATCTCACTTCCTTTCGGTGCAAATATTGTTGTAAGCAACATTCCGAATACACCTGCAACAAGCATGGCTGTTGGTGTTCTAAATAAAAGTTGTGGAAGGTAAATTGGGTTTGTGAAACCGTTTAATAACGTATGGTTATTGTTCCAATTTCCTGGATCCATCATAAAACCAAGTATGGCTACAATAATTGCCATAGTTATCCAAGAAAAAATGGACAAGAACCAACCAAATTTTATGTGTCGAAGTTTTGCTTTTAAAGATGTGTTAGCATTTTTCCATGTAAGAAAGTAAATTAGAATTAGAACCACTTCGGTTACAAAAACTACCCATTCAGTGAACCATGCCCAATAGAATACACGAATTAAACTGCCAATAGAAGCAGGACTGACTAAAGCAACAGAAAACCAAATACCAACACCTGTCATTGCTCCGATGGTGGTGGTAATAATAAACGCAACCTTCATTTTTTTGTAAATGAGATTGTCCCATTCCAAATCGACAATTTGGTTTTTGCCTCCTTTCTCAACACCTTTTTGTTCTAACCACGTGATATATGGGATGAAACCTACTGCCAAACCATGGTTGATGAAAACGTGTAAAATTGCTATAGCCGCTATCAAAAAGCGGTCGTTAAGCCAGTCGAGATGAAACATTGGAAAGTCCATAATTCTATTCTTCTAATTATGGCACAAAGGACTAGTTTAGGGGTGGGAAATCATAAAAACAACAAAGCAGGAAATTTTGATTTTCGTTCCTGCTTTGTTGCTTAAAATGGATTTTTATTTTGAAATTTACGCGTTGCTATTTTGATTTTTACTTATTTAATTTTGATTTTCAATTCTGATTTTTTCTAAATTGTTCTGGTGTAGCTTCCGTTTGCTTTTTAAAGAATGTTACAAAGTAAGAGGTGTTTTCAAAACCTAATTTATCGGCAATTTCGTTTACCGAATAATTTGTATAATGCAATAACCGTTGAGCCTCAATTGTAATTCGCTTTCTGATTAAATCACCCGCCGTTTGTCCTGTTTCTTCTTTGCAAATTTTATTCAAATAATTGGGGCTTACGTACAATAATTCAGCATAGGCAGAAGGCATTTTTTTTGTTTCAAAATGTTTATCTATCAACTGTTCAAATTCGTGCACCTTTTCTTGTTTTAGGTTTTTAGTTTTTGTAAACCCTGTTGGATTATATAACCGCTCCAACTCGAAAAGCACAATATTTAGGTATGACCTTAATATTTTTTGTGTCTCTCTCTTCTTTAGGTTGTATTCTTCGGAAAAGAGTTTTAGCAAAATATCCCATCTTGCTTTTTGTTCATTTTTTAAGCGGATGTAAGGCTTTGCCTCTCTTTGCAAAAATGAAAACTGATACAAGATATTGTTGTTGTATCGTAATGAAAAAAAATCCTCCGTGAAGCAAATTATTTTTCCATTTGCTTTTCGGTTTATGTCTATACTGTTTATGCAACGTGGCTTTATGATAATGGCTTTAGACCTGTCTAGTCGTATTCTGTGGTTATCAATTACAATTGCGCCTTCTGCTTCTTCCACAATAATCAAGGTATAGAAATCTTGTTTATGGGGAAACTCTAAATTGGGAAATTGTTCTAATAATCCACTTAATTCATTCAACCAAAAATACCTAACACCATCCCCAAACAAACCAATATTGCAAACAGCTAATTCTATTGCTTGCATTAATTATTTTTGTTTTGTGAAAATGAATGAAAATAGTTGTGCAGATTTTATCAGTTTAGGCTATTTGAGGCGGATGAAAAACGGAGAATAAAAATTCAGAAGAAAGAAAATTGTTTTTATGAATAGGAGCATTCGATTCTTCTTCAAATATTTTTTTATCAAAGTCAAAAGAAATTTTGACCGAGAAAAAAAGTTGAATTTCTTTTTGCTTTAGATTAGGGAAATTTTGTTCTTTTTTTTCGTTTTCTTTTAATTGTTTTGAAAGGTAGCATTGCCCTTTACAAATGGGGATAGCGTCAAACCGATTGACGCAAAGGTTTTGAGAAATATATTCACGCTGGACATAAAATAAAGCCATTGTCCAAAGACTGCTTGTGTTTTGAAGTAAAAAAGTAATCAAGAAAAATATGGCAAATATTCTTTTCATTTCAAGGAGCGAAGGTAATTTTAAAACTGCTCATTTAATAGTTTTTTTATGTCCGATTTGAGTCGTTCGGTTTCTTTTGGTCGTGTTCCATCATATACTCCTCTGATATGCTTATTTTTATCAATAAGCAAAAGTCCTCCACTATGAACGTAGCCACCAGGTGCTGTGCTGTCCGAATATGCCGTAGCAAAATAACCATCTTCGGCAAGAGAATAGATGGTCTCTTTATTGCCTGTTACAAAAAACCATTTTTTAGTATCCACACCTAAATTATGGGCATAAGCTTTTAATCTTGACATAGTATCATTTTTAGGGTCAATCGTATGAGAAATGAATAAAATGTTTGGGTTGGTTTTATAGGTTTTGTAAACTTCGGACATTTCTCTTGTCATTTTCGGGCATATAGATGGGCAGGACAGAAAAATAAAATCAGCAATGTAAATTTTACCGTCAAAGGTTTTATTTGTTATTACCAAGCCGTCTTGATTAATAAATTTAAAAGCAGGAACTACGGGATAAGTTGTGTCATTCTGAGCAATGTTCGGATTTCCCAAAACAGGTAGCTTATGGGATTGATTTGTGCAACCCTCAACACCAAGGCACACAACAGTCATTATCGCAATATTTCTTACGTTACAAAAACAATCAAGCGGTAGCTGAAAGTAAATATGCCATCGAAAAAACAAAAAATGCAGAATGGACCGCAATGAGAGTTGACTTACTCGTTGTTTGCCTGTTATATTGATCATTTATATATCTGTTTACACGTGTCATACGATATACTTTTTGCTGTATGTCCTCTATTTAGTTGTTACACTAACTTCTCTTACGTTTACTTCTGAAGTATAGAAATCCCTTAAGTACATCTATTAAATATTGTTTTTCAGTAATTTACACACTAAAACAATTAGCTTAAGTTATCCTAAAGCATTTTTAAAAAGTGTTACAAACGTATTTTAAAATGTTCTTTCGCTTGATTTTTTTTCGCAAAAGCCACCCTGCAGTAACAAAAATCTAGCGTAACGGTTATGTTAACATCGGCTTGTATTTGCTCCCACACAGACTTCGATAAGGCATCTAACCTGCCATTCAAAAAAACGAGTCCATCGTCATTCAACAGCGACAATGAATGCGAGAGCACATTGCTTGATAATTGATGAGGATAACGGAATAAATCGATCCACAACACATCTGCCTTAATCTCATGTAAAAGAGAATATTGTGTATTTATATGTTGGAATTGTAGTGCAGGAAATACCCGCATGAAATAATTCTTAAATGCCTTACTTCTGCCTCGCCTAGCGATAAAGTTTACCGATTGATAATTACAATGATTCATTAGGGCAACGAGTAAACGATTGCAAGCCTTTGCCCGCATTCTTCTGAATAATTCTTGTTTATCAGATGAAGAAAGCGACTGCTCTATCTGTTCTACAGCACCCGCATGCTGATACCGACCCATCACCTGATCTATTAGGTGATAAACAAACGGAGAGTGCACCCCGTGTCTTTTCTTGGCACGAAACCAGTGCAGTAGGAGAAGCAACATAAGCAATAAGGATGATGATGGTCGCTAAACTAAACAATTTGTTTTTTATCTTTAGTGCTAGCAAGCAAATTTAAGTCATGAATAACGAGCGCAAAATAAGTTCCCTTATACGGCTATTAGACGACCCCGATGAATATGTATATCATCAAATTTCTAATGAATTGATGGATATGGGACACGATGCCATCCCTCCCTTGGAACGTGCCTGGGACGATGCTAACGACCCTTTACTACAAGAACGCATCGCAGAGGTTGTTCACCAAATTGAGTTTCGTTCTATTCAAGAAGATTTGGCTTTGTGGAAATTACGAAGTTCTTTTGACCTCATCAAAGGCGTACTAATCATTAATCGCTATGGTTATTCGGATTTAAACGAAGAATTAATTATTAACAAAATTGAGGAATTAAAAAGAGTGGTATGGGAACAATTAGAACCGTCTATGACTCCTCTAGAACAAGTACGGTTGTTAAATCATGTTTTTTTTCAAGAATTTGGTTTCCAAGGCAATGTGGTTAACCATTCTGCCCCCGACAACTCATATCTTAACGTAGTGATTCATCGCAAAAAAGGCAATCAAATTTCTTTAGCCATTCTGTACATGAGCATTGCTCAACGATTAGATATCCCCATTTACGGCATCAATTTGCCTCAACATTTTGCATTGGCCTACACTAAGGAGCTCGATAGCCAAGAGGTGTTGTTTTACATTAACCCATTTAGCAGAGGCACTATTTTTAATCGAAACTCTATTGACGAATTTTTGCTTCAACTCGACATTACACCTCAACCCGATTATTATGTTCCTTGTAACAACCAAGCGATTTTAAATCGGATTATACGGAATTTAACAAACGGTTATGCCTTGCTAAATGATGTAGACAAGGTAAGAGAACTAGAAACGTTACGCCAAATTATACAATCTGAATAAAATTGAACCGTCAACACTTCAACAACAAGTAAAAATGTTGAACTTCGCGATTTCATTTTGACCCCTTCAAAACGGAAGGGAAAAATCTTAAAAATGTTGAACCTTTAACAAAGTTACGAGCTACAACCGAGCGTGATAATGCTACAGCTAAGCTGTAACCATCCAAAAGAGTTTAACCAGTTTCTCAATTTGATTTATTCGTACGTGATATAAATTTCGATTTTAATGGAAGAGGAAAGCAATTTAATTAGAATACAAGCCACACGCAGTGCCAACAGAGAACACGCAGCACCTGTTTATCTAAGTTCAAGTTTCATATTTGATGATGCAGAACATGGTAGAGCCCTATTTTCAGATGAAGTGCAAGGAAATATTTATTCGAGATATTCCAATCCGAACACAAGCGAATTAATTGAGAAAATGTGCTTTTTAGAAGGCGCAGAAGATGGACTCTCCTTTGCTTCAGGCATGGCAGCAGTTTTTGCCTCTTTTGCTGGCTTATTACGAGCAGGCGACCATGTGTTAGCCTGTCGTTCTATTTTTGGCTCTACTCATCAAATTTTAACCCAACTATTGCCCCGTTGGGGTATCAGTTCCTCTTATGTAGATGCTAGCCGCACAGACACATGGGAAGCAGCCATACAACCTAACA
>CANJWF010000061.1 GCA_947478315.1 Sphingobacteriaceae bacterium
AATTCTTGACATTGAAAAATTTGCAAACAACATTCTTGAAATCAATTCAGCGAATAAGGATAAAGATATTTCTATGTTGAAATATTTACGTCAAACTATTTATTGGAAATCCATTTTGGCAACAGCAAAACAAGTAGATTATCCGAACTACAAAGATTTGAAATCATTGATAACAAAATACTACTATCAAAGTTGGATAGCAAATGGTACTTCCAACCGAATAAAGCAAACGTCATTCAATATCTTAAAAAAAGTTAAAAAAAATGAAAGTATAACCGAAATCAAAGATTTAATAATTGAAAATCTTGATAAATACGACCATTATTTAGATTTTTTAAATAATGAGAATGCTTATTGGACGAATTGGCATAAACCCTTATTACTATCAATTGAATATTACCAACAAGACGAAAAAGATTTTATTTCTATTTCAAGAGACTTGCATACGGAACATATTTTACCTAAAGAATGGAACAGAGAGGATTTAAATTGGACAGATAGTTTTTCGGAAGAAACAGCAAAACCTCTGCTAAACAGTTTCGGAAATTTGACTTTGCTTTCAGGAACAAAAAATATTCAAGCAAGTAATCGAAACTATGTTGACAAAACAGAAATCTATAAAGGCAATAACGGAAAAGGGTTTGACGGAAAGACATCATTTGAGATAACAAAGAGTGTAATTGACAACTTTCCTGTTTGGACAACGAAAAGTATTTCGGAGCGATATAAATGGTTATTAACTGAAACTAAACGAATATTTGACATTCAATAAAACCTGCCTATAACAATATATTGCCAAAAGCTGGGCTGAACTGCTTCATTTGCACATTTATGTAAATTTGAACTAAAAATCCCCACTTTAGGCAATCCGAGAACCGTTTTACTCATAATTTTCGATGCAACTTACGCTTGGTATTTCTCCTTGTCCCAACGATACTTTTATTTTTGAGGCATTGATTCATCAAAAAATAGATACGGAAGGTTTAACGTTTAAGACTTACTACGAGGATGTGGAGACATTAAACCAATGGGCATTTCAATCTCGTTTATCGGTAACTAAACTTAGTTATTTCGCTTTTGCTCATCTTACATCATCTTATTTACTGTTGGGTGCAGGTAGTGCTTTGGGATTTGGAGTGGGTCCTTTGGTGATAGCTAAACCCTCTACGCTCAATCAGATACAACCATCGCTTTTTTTTGATGAAATACAACAAACGTATCGATTGGTTAAGCCTCTACGCGTTGCGATACCTGGACGCTATACTACGGCTAATTTTTTATTCAATTTAGCGATACGGGGAGAGTTTGTTTTTGAAGAACGATTGTTCTCCACTATAGAAGATGCTGTTGTGGATGGAGAGGTTGATTTGGGGCTAATTATTCATGAGAATCGTTTTACTTATGAAAGTAAGGGATTGGTTCAGTTATTAGATTTAGGTGAATTTTGGGAGCGACAGCATCAGCAAGCTATTCCGTTGGGAGGTATTGTGGTAAGTCGGTCTTTACCTTTTGATGTTCAGCATAAGGTGGCGCGTGTTGTTGAGCGTAGTGTGCGGTATGCTTTAGAAAATCCGTCTGCTGGAATGGATTTTGTTCGTAGTTATGCACAAAATATGGACGATGAGGTAATCAAAAATCACATTCAGTTATATGTTAATGAGTATAGTGTTTCGTTGGGTAGTGTGGGTAAGGCTGCCGTGTCTTTTCTTTTAGAAAAGGCTAAAATGTTGGGTTTAATTGGGCTTTATGAGGAGCATTTTTTATTATAGGGTAAAGAATTTTAAATTAATTTGTTTGGAATATGATTGTGATTACGGGTGCCGCAGGTTTTATTGGGAGTTGTTTGTTAACTAGGTTGAATCAAGAAGGTTTTTTTGATATTGTTTTGGTGGATGATTTTTCGGATGAATTAAAGAATAAAAATTTTGCCGATAAGCGATATAGCAAGCAAATAGAGCGTAACATATTTCCTGTATGGTTACGTGAAAATCATCTCCTGGTTCAGTTTGTGTTTCATATTGGTGCACGAACGAATACTGCTGAATTTGATATGGATTTGTTGAATGAGTTGAATTTAGATTACACCAAAACATTATGGAATTTGTGTGTAGAATTTGGGTTGCCATTTGTGTACGCCTCATCGGCGGCAACTTACGGATTGGGAGAACAAGGTTACGACGATGATGAGGCTACGCTTCAAGCCTTGAAACCTTTAAATCCGTATGGAGTTTCTAAGAATGAGTTTGATAAATGGGCGGTACAGCAAGAACGTAAGCCTTATTTTTGGGCGGGGTTAAAGTTTTTTAATGTGTATGGACCCAATGAATATCATAAAGGTCGGATGGCATCGGTTATTTTTCACACCTATCAACAAATTGTTGAAACGGGAGAGATGAAGCTGTTTCAATCACATCGTCCTGATTTTCGAGATGGGGAGCAAATGCGCGATTTTGTGTATGTGAAGGATGTGGTAGAGGTGCTTTGTTTTTTGATGCACCATCGAACTCATTCAGGTATTTATAATTTAGGTAGTGGTAAGGCACGTACTTTTTTAGATTTGGTGCGTAACACTTTTTTTGCCATGAACGTATCGCCCCAAATTAGTTTTATTCCAACGCCACAAGATATTCGCAATAAGTATCAATATTTTACAGAAGCGAATATGAATAAACTTCAACAGATAGGTTATCGAAAATCTTTTTACACGTTGGAAGAGGGGGTGTTTGATTATGTACAAACCTATTTAGTAGACAAAAAATATTATTGATTTGTTGGTGGCAACTATTCACCGATACATAATTGATGTTGTGTGGGTGTGCGCACATTTTTTCTAAATCTTTTTCGTTTAAATGGTCGATAAGCTACTTCAGCTTTTTTAAGACGTTTGTAACGTGCGTATTGGCATTTATCTGCGGAATTAAGAAACAAGCAGGTTTTTTTGTTAAAACTCCGAACTATCTTGTGAATGTCTTCGGTTCATTGCCTCTTTTTCTTCACTTTTTGAATGGTTATGTTGGAGTTTATCATTTCACTACGATGCCTAATGTTAACCTATATTTAACATTGGGCTAATTTTCTCGTAATACTAAAACGCGGTTTTTGTTGTGTAAAAATACCCGCTGTTTTCACTGCACTTTTTATTGAAAGTGGTGGTGCGAACATGGTTAATCAACAGCCAAGATTATGAATCGTTTTAGTTTACTGCTTTTTTTTATATTAGGTTGCGTTTTTCATTGTTTAGCAGTAGCTACTGCTCCGAAAAGTAGCCTCCCAGTTCTTCATTCAAAAACACTTTCAGCCTTATCTCCTACGTTACCAGATGCTTCTCAATCTTTATATGAGCACATGCAAGAGATGTTCAATTTGGTGAAAAACCAACCCGAACGTCAAGTGTCGGCTAGTGCAATGCAATTGATAAGTGAGAATGAGACTAAGCATGATTTACCTATTGGTGTCATTCAAAAATTTCGTGGACGTAAAACTTATACGATTATGGATGCCATTAACTACGATTTGCAAACAAATACCTATCAGTGTCGTTTGTTTACATTGGTTTCCGTGCCAGAATTGGGTAAAGAAGAGTTGTGTTTTATGGCCGATAAAGTTGCTTTTAATAATACAGGTCTTGTGTCTTCCGAGTCGATAACGCTGACATTGTTATCGCCCCCTAATCGTTCCGCTACCATTAATACCGAAATGGGTTTGTTGCAGCTCAACTCATCTCAATGTGTATTGTTACTGGGATGCGCTGGTATTACCAAAATCACTCTTTCTGGTAATTTATTATTGAAAACAGAGCAGTTTGTATCGGCACTAGATGATAAAAGTCCTGTTACTGCTCATATCGAGGCTTTTGATATTACAGATTCACAAATTGTGAATCTGAGGAGTAACGTTCGTGTAGACGCTTTTAAAATTAAGAGTAAGGGCGTTGTGTTGCAAGAGTTTGAATTCGCTTTCGGGGAAGCTAATAAAGCCGTATTCTGTTTAAATAGTCCTATATACGATACAAATACAGGTAAAACCTTGGTATTCCCAACTAATTATTTGGGACGTATTTATGGTACTGATGGAAATTATAATGTAGCAGAAGCGCTAGGTTTTGGCGTAGCACAGTTATTTGACCCTAATGCAGGAGTTGGTAAATACGAACATTCAAGTACGGATTATCAAGGTCTAGGTAATTGGACAGGTATCGTAGCCGAAAATGTAAATATTAAATGGAACTGTAAATACGAGGGTAAATTTCAAAAGGAAATACCTTTAACTAGTTTGGCTATCGACGAATTTGGTTTAACTACTCAAATAGATTTAGATGCCGAAAAGGGTCAATACACACATAATGGGCAGGGAGCATCAAGTAATCAAGGAAATAGTTTAGGGACAGATATAAACGGTAATAGTCCGATGAGTGCCAATATGGATGGTAGAGAAGGTATGGACAAACTTTGGGCAGTGAGTATGGTTGCCTTAAAAATGGATATTAATAGCAATGTGATAGATAATGCTACCTGTAAAGGCAAAGTATACGTTCCGTTTTTTATGTCCAATTTCGAGTTTAAGGGTAAAATTACGTTGGTGACACAGAAAGCCGATATTACAGGAAAAGCAACCGAATTATCCGATTTGATTTTACAACAATCAGATTCCGAGAAACGAAAAATATTACAGAAGCAATTAGACTATCAGTTAGACCCGAGAAAGCCAGCATTAACACAGCTAGAAGCAGATAAAATTAAAGATATGTCTGTCACAAAATCGGGAGAATCAAGGGCTCAAGTAGGTTATTTTCAGTATGAATTGATACCAGCTCAAAATTTAACGCAATCGTTTCGTACCCGCATAGGTTGGCAATATGAAGTTGGTAAAGGCACCAAAGTAATGCTCTACACCAATGAATCAGATGATTTTGTATTTGCCTTTTATTCATCGGGAATTTTCAATGCTTTCTCCAGTAGTTCGGGCATCACATTCAAAAAATTGACAGTTGAAAATATGCGATTGAGTAATAGAGTTCCTTACTTTGAGGTCGATAAAATTGGTTTTCAAAATAGAGAAGCTGGCGAACCTGGTCATGTTATGGTAGGGCAAAAAGGAGGAAAAACTACTTTTTATGAAGGTAAAAATTCTGGAGGAACAGCTTACAATAATCCGTATGACCCTATAGACCAACCGAATGCTCATGATAAATATTATAATGATAAATATTTAGCGGAACATACTCCGTCTGGATGGGGATTAGATGTAGGAGAAGTTTATTTTGCGAAACGAAAAGATGTAGCAGGTAATATCGTAGCATCAAACGCAGATGGAACGATGGACTATGTATTACATATCGATTTAGGCTTTTCATTGATTAAAGAAACTTCTTTTGCAGATAACAAGAGACCAGATGGAAGGAAGGACATGAAAACTTCTGATAATTTGGACGGAAGTCCTAATGAATTAGGTACGGGCGCTGGTCCTGGCTGGGATGCACGTTTTGGTTTAGATTTTGTGATGCAGACACATAAAGACAGTACTCTAAAGTTAATCGGAGTGGATATTTCTCGGATTAGAATTTATGCTAAGATAGCAGTCACTCCCGCAGAAATGCGTTTGAGAATAGACATTAAGTTAGAAGGAGGCATGGCATTAGGGAGCGATACGGGTAAAAATTTCGACCAATCATCAGGTATTACAATAGATGGAGAATTCGATTGGGAAAACGTTTGTTCTTTTAGTGTAGTAGGTAAGGCTGGTAAGTACAAAGGACAGGAATATTTTTTTATTGACATTAGTTATGCGCAAACAGGTTTGACCTCTATCATCGGTATTCCCATTGGTCCTATAAAATTAATGCCCTATCGAATCGGATTTTCTTGGCACATGAGTTATGAAAAATCTACCAATGATAAGGGCGAATGGTTACCTAAATGGAGAGGTAACGACGTTCTGATTGAAAAGGCAGATGGTTATAGCGATAATCCTTATCGACAAGGCAATGAATCGAATGTAATACCTCAATATGTGCCAGATTTAACAGCAGGTTTAGGATTTAAAATTGGTGTGCAAATTTCATTGGCAGATCCACATTTGATGACCGCGTTTCCTACGCTTGAAATTATATTTACCGAGAGTTGGGGTGTTAAAACAATGAGGTTATTTGGTGCAGGTAGTATGTTGGGTAAAGGCACCAAATCAGAGATTGGGAAAGACCTTTTGGGTGCGTCAAAAGACCGCAGTGATGCACCTGTTCAATTTTATTTAGATGCGCTGCTAGACTTTGATGCGGGCGTGTTGGATATGTATTTAGACGCCTATATGGATTTTGAATTACCAGGTTATGGGCAATTAATGTTTGGTTCGGGCAGAAATAATTATCTCTGTTCTGCTGGGTTATACGTTAATTGGGGGCGTAAAGATAAGCCAGGGGCTCCCGTTGATTGGTATTTTTTTATGGGCAGACCAGAAACTCCTTCTGAACCTTGCTTGGGTCTGAATTTAGGTTTCATGCGTCAGGTTATTTATTTCCAAGCCTATTTCATGTGTGGCACACGAGCTCCTAATCCTAAACTGAATCCGCGTTTAAATGCCTTGAGTAAATTGGTGAAAATGGATAACACAGAAATTAATCCCATCGCTTTAGGGAATGGATTAAGATTTTTGGTGGGGGCATCTATAGAATTCGATTTCGGGTTCGATTTCTTTGTTTACGCCTACCTTCGTGCAGGTATTGGCTTTAATTTAATGATAGCAGATTACGGTAGTGCCGCTTGTAAAGGCGGAGATGGAACACCCATTGGTTGGTTAGCCCAAGGAAGTATTTATGCTTATTTAGAAGGAGGTTTAGGAATTAATTTTGGAGGATGGAAATTTGAAATTCTTGAATTAGGATTAGGAGCAACCTTAAATGGGCAGTTTATTGGCAATGCGTGGTTTCACGGAGATTTCTCGGTTCACTACTGTGTGTTAGGAGGGTTAGTCGAGGGTAATGCCGATTGGAGTTTTGATGTAGGTAATCGTTGTGTACCAGTAGGTAAAAACGGTAAAATCGTTATTCCTAAACTTCAGTTAATATCAGAATATAGACCGAAGGGAGACCAAGAAGCGAGTATATTTAGTGTGCCCGCAGTCGCTTTCAATGCTAAGATGACCGACCAAATCCATCCAGATGCGACCAAACATTTTACCGAAGACCTCACCGCAGAAGGTAGTGAAATTGTTCGTCGCGT
>CANJWF010000062.1 GCA_947478315.1 Sphingobacteriaceae bacterium
AAGACAAATGATTTATGACTTTCAGTTTCTAACAAAGCAAGAGTTTGAAAAAAAGTCCGAAGACCCTAATTCAATTTGGTATAAAATCAATGACATTTTAACATTCAAGACCAAAGACGAAATTGACAATTACATAGATAGCAAAGGCTGGCTCAACAAGGATTTTACAAAACAGACAATCAGAAAATTATTTGAGGTAATTTTCAAAGAGCCTTTGATAAATTACTATCTTGAAAAAACACAGGAAATTGACACGGTATTAGATATTTTCATAAGAACCAATAACGGTGGTGAACCATTAAGTTTTTCTGATTTACTAATGTCAATTACAACTGCACATTGGAAATCCGATGCAAGAAAAGAAATACCAGACGTTGTAAATAAGGTTTTTGAAATTGGAAATCCTGGCTTTCTAATCAATAAAGATTTTGTTTTAAAAACTTGCCTTGTGTTATTCAATGATAACATCAAATTTCAAGTAAAGAACTTTGACCAAAGCAATGTTATCATTTTTGAAAAAAACTGGGACAGAATAAAAAAGAGCATAACGGAAGCATTCACTTTGCTTGCAAATCTTGGTTTCAACAACCAAAACCTTAGAGCTAAAAACGCTGTCATTCCAATCATCTATTACATTTATCATCGTGGAATTGAAAACGACATTAATAGTCCAATCAAACACAAAGACGACAAACAACTAATTAGAAAATGGCTTTGTGCTTCTTTACTTAAAGGTGTTTTTGGTAGTCAATCTGATACGGTTTTAGGTGGTTTACGTAAAGCAATAAGAGCAGAATTAGCAGACACAACAAAACAACCTACATTTCCATTAGACAGAATTAAAGATGAGTTTAAAGCTAATCCAGCTAAAAACCTTTCTTTTGACGATGAACTAATTGAGGGCTTGCTTACAACTCAAAAAGATGCACCAGACTGTTTTGCAATTCTATCATTAATTTATTCGCATCTAAACTTTGGTAATCAAGACTACCACAAAGACCATTTGCATCCAGCAAGTTATTTTTATGGAATTAAAAGAGCAGACTTCCAAACAGATGATGATTTTAACTTTTACAAAGACCCAACAAATTGGAACGGAATAGGAAATCTACAATTGCTAAATGGAACTTTAAATCAATCCAAACTTGCATCACCACTAAAAGACTGGGTTGCAACAAATAATATTGACAAAGTAAATCAACTAATTCCGAATGAAAGCCTTGACATTGCGGACTTCAAGAACTTTGTAATTAAACGAAAGGAACTATTAAAAACACAGCTTAAAAATATGGTGGTATGACGGACAGACAAGAAAGCCGAACGCATAACACGGGTTTGGCAAAATGGCGGGTTTAATGCTAAATTCAACGGCAGTTCTTCGATTGAACTTTAGTGCAAAAATGAGCATTTTTGCTTCGATTTTCGCCACTTCGCCAAGCCGAAACACGTTATACATCATCATCAAACATCCCACCCAAACAAATTTACCAAGCCTAATACGGGAAAAATTTAGCTGCATTTTAGATGATAAAACGCTAGTGCTAACAAAAATACAAAATAAATAGATTTAAATCTTCTTATTTATACTATTTTTGTAGAAATAAGCTTTTTTATGGGTAATTTAAATCTTATTCCAACAGAGAAAATAGTAGAGCGTTTGCACTATGAAAACCCTTGGTGGGTAAACAAGCAAATACCCGAAGCCTACGGTACCATGGCTAAACGCCTGTATTTCCATTTATTTTATCCTTATGTAAAGGAAAAAAATGTGCAGAGAGCGTTGGTATTAATGGGACCAAGACGGGTAGGGAAAACAGTCTTATTGTTCCATAGTATCGATGCATTGCTCAACGAAGGAGTCAATCCTCAACAAATCTTCTTTATAGGTATCGACAATCCTATTTATATGCACTTGAGTTTAGAAGATATGCTCCATCTCTGCAAAAAATCGCTGAACCTAAGCCAGCTCAATGGTTGTTACGTATTTTTTGATGAAATACAATACTTAAAAGACTGGGAACGTCACCTAAAAGTGTTGGTAGATTCTTATCCCCACACAAAATTTATTGTATCGGGTTCAGCAGCGGCAGCTTTAAAATGGCACAGTACCGAAAGTGGTGCAGGACGGTTTACCGATTTTATGTTGCCACCGCTTACTTTTCAGGAGTATATTCATTTAAAAAAAATGGAGCATTTGATCTACAACGGCCATATCGATAATGACGAAAAATCAATCCCCTATTGTCTTACACACGATATAAAAGCACTCAACAAAGAGTTTGTACATTATCTGAATTTTGGTGGCTACCCCGAAGTAGTGTTGTCAGAGAAAATACAAAGCGACATGAGCAGGTATGTAAAAAGCGATATTGTAGATAAAGTGTTGTTGAGAGATTTACCCAGTTTATACGGTATCAAAGATGTGCAGGAATTAAACCGTTTTTTTACCTACATAGCCTACAATACAGGTAATGAGTTTGCGTATGAGACCATGTCGAAAGAAAGTGGCATACAAAAAGATACGCTTAAAAAATATTTAGCATACTTAGAAGCGGCTTTTCTTATCAAAGTATTAAACAAAGTAGATATCAATGCCAAACGTTTAAAAAGGGTTACCAGTTTTAAAGTGTACTTAACCAATCCATCGTTACGAACTGCTTTATTTTCGCCTATTTCAGAAACAGATGAAAAAATGGGTAATATGGTAGAAACAGCCGTGCTATCCCAATGGATGCACCACGAAAAATTAAATTTAACCTACGCCCGCTGGAAAGAAGGGAGAACCGAAGGCGAAGTAGATTTGGTTTTAGTAGATGATAAAAAATATAAACCAGTTTGGGGAGTAGAGATAAAATGGAGCAATCGCTATGTTGAAAAACCACAAGAATTAAAAAGTTTAATCCAATTTTGCAAGAGCAATACGTTTAAAACAGCCATGGTAACTTCAATTGACCAACTAGGTGTAAAAAAAATAGCAGACTTAGTTTTTTCATTTTTGCCTGCTTCAGTGTATACTTACAACATTGGCAACATAACTTTGAAAATGAAAAATCCCTGAGGAATGTCCACATCTAAAAAACGATTCGGGTAGGTCCAATAAAGAAGAACGATAATGTTGTAATGCCCCGCCTAAACTTCGGGCAGAGATGCTTCATTGTCCCCTAAAATTTAATACACAGCCATACACAAAGATTACATCCATAACGCTTATTCACAAATTAATGATCTTTAAACTCATTCATCAAGATTCCCATTCCAAAGCACGAGCGGGAGAACTGTTAACCGACCACGGTCTTATCCAAACTCCCATATTCATGCCCGTAGGAACAGCAGGAACTGTAAAAGCTGTCCATCAACATGAGTTAGAGAACGATATCAAAGCCGACATCATACTAGGCAACACCTATCACCTATACCTGAGGCCAGGATTAGAAACTATAGAAAAAGCAGGCGGATTACACCAATTTAATGGTTGGCATAAACCAATACTGACCGATAGTGGAGGCTACCAAGTCTATTCCCTATCTGGCGTACGAAAAATTAAAGAAGAAGGCGTTACCTTTCAATCCCATATAGATGGCTCTAAACACCTCTTTAGCCCAGAAAAGGTAATGGATATTCAACGAATTATCGGAGCCGACATCATCATGGCTTTTGACGAATGCACCCCCTACCCTTGCGACTATGAGTATGCTAAAAAATCATTAGATATGACCCACCGTTGGCTCATCCGTTGCTGCCAACAATTCGACAACACACAACCCAAATACAACTATACACAAACGCTATTTCCCATCGTTCAAGGCTCTGTGTATCCCGATTTACGAAAAAAATCAGCCGAATTCGTCGCCAAATTAGACCGCGATGGCTACGCCATAGGCGGCCTCTCTGTAGGCGAACCCGCTCACGAAATGTATGCCATGACCGAACTAGTATGCAACATATTGCCAACCAACAAACCTCGCTACCTCATGGGTGTTGGCACACCTGCCAACATTCTGGAAAACATTGCCTTAGGAATAGATATGTTCGACTGTGTGATGCCCACTCGCAATGCACGTAATGGTATGTTATTTACCAAAAATGGCATTATCAACATCAAAAACGAAAAATGGAAAAACGATTTTTCTCCCATAGAAGAAAATAGCGACCTTTGGAGCGACAAAGCTTACAACAAAGCCTATCTACGCCACCTCATTCATTCAGGAGAAATGTTAGGCGCACAAATCGCTAGTTTACACAATCTACATTTCTATCTTTGGCTAGTCAAACAAGCACGAGAAAAAATTATAGATGGGTCATTTAACAAATGGAAAAACGAAATGGTAAACCTATTAATGACAAGATTATAACAGTATAAGAAGCATGCCATTCATAACCCTATTAGACCAACATCTTATAAAAAAATACTTAGGTACATTTATCTATACCGTAGCTATTTTTTCCGCCATTATCGTCATCTTCGACCTTTCCGAAAAAATAGACGACCTCATAGAAAACCATGCTACACTCTATGGAACTATATTTCAATACTATGCAGGCTTCATTCCTTTCTACCTCAACTTTCTCTTACCCCTTATCAATTTTATAGCCGTTATTTTCTTTACCGCCAAAATGGCTAACCAAACCGAAATAGTACCTATACTCAGTGCAGGCATTAGCTTCAATCGTTTCTTACGCCCCTATGCAGTATCAGCATTTATTATTTTTGCAATTAACATCGTTTTTAATCTATTCATTATTCCAGAAACGAACCGTATTAAAATAAAATTTGAAAACACCTTTATAGACCCAAAAAACGATGAAAAAAGGAGCAATATTCATTTAAAACTCAACAAAAACTCCTACATATACATCGAATCGTTTGACAACATCGAAAAAGCTGGATATGGATTTCGCTTAGAAAAATTCGACCATAACGAACTTAAAGAAAAATGGGTAGCAGGAAAAATTAGCTACGATACCTTAAAAAAACAATGGAGTATCATGGACTATTCCGTCCGATACGTTAACGGATTAAAAGAGAAAATGATATATGGCACACGACGAGATACCATATTAGACCTAAAACCCGACGATTTTTCCGTTTACGAAAACATCTATGAAGCCATGACCACCAAAGAACTGCGAAAAAATATAGAAAAAGAAAAAATAAGAGGCACAGGGCGCATCGTTAAACTACAATTAGAACTTTATAAACGTCTGATATTTCCATTTTCATCCTTTGTGCTCACCCTCATTGGCGTTGCACTATCTTCACGAAAAGTACGCGGAGGCATTGGTTTACCACTCGGCATTGGCATATTTATCAGCTTTGCCTACATAGTAGCCAATCAATTCGCCACTATGTTTGCCCTCAAAGGAGGCATACCTCCCCTAATAAGTATGCTTATACCTAATATATTTTTTGGAACTTTGGGATTCATTTTATACCGACAAGCACCTAAATAAAGCTCATCAATATGCAACAATCGCTCTTCATCAAAGCAGCATTTTCACAACCTACCGAACGCCCTCCCGTGTGGATGATGCGTCAAGCTGGGAGATTCATGAAAGAATACTGGGAAATTAAAAACAAATATTCCTTTTTAGAAATGTGCAAAACACCCGAAATTGCTGCCGATGTAACCCTATTACCCGTCAATTTATTGGGAATAGATGCCGCCATCTTATTTTCCGACATATTGGTAACCGCAGAAGCCATGGGAGGTAAACTTAGTTTTGAACAAGGTGTAGGACCACGTTTCAGTAATCCTATTCAAAACCAACAAGATATCAATGCACTAGAAACCGATGTTAAACATCGATTACAATACGTTGCCGATGCCATTCAAGTTATTCAACAAAGATTAAACGGAAGCATTCCGCTCATTGGTTTTGCTGGTGCACCATTTACCGTAATGAGTTATCTCGTAGAAGCAGGCTCAAGCAAAGATTTCAAAAAAACCAAACTATTCATACACAACCATCCCACATTAGCCCATCAATTATTACAAAAAATAGCCGATGTTACCGTAGATTACCTTAATCTACAAATCGAAGCAGGCGTAAACGCATTACAAATTTTTGATAGCTGGGCTATCGCACTCTGCTGGGACGATTACCAAACATTTTCCCACCCATATATCAGCCAAATTATCGCCAAACTCAACCGTAAAAATATTCCTATCATATCGTTCTGCAAGGGCAGTTCCGTATTCGCGCCTCTTATGGCAGAAGCTCAACCCGATGTCATTTCTGTAGACTGGAATGCCGACCTACGCAATATAAAACAACAATTACCCCAAAATATCGCCGTACAAGGTAACTTAGACCCTCATATTTTATATGCCGACAAAAAAGTAATCAAAGAGCGGATTCATCGTTTATTCGATCGCATGAAAGACCAAAACGGATTTATTTTTAACTTAGGACACGGCATCATGCCCGACATCCCATTTGAAAACGTAAAATACGCGGTAGAAGTAGTTAAAAATTATACATTTTGAGTCTTATAATTCCTTAAAAAAATCATGAAAATACAGGTAAAACAACTCGGAGCGATTGAAGAAGCAAGTATAGACCTTAATAAACCGCTAACTTTGTTTTGTGGGCAGAATAGTACTGGAAAAACTTATCTTTCGTACATAATTTATGCTTTAACCAAAAATAGAATAGGAATTTCTCCTTTACGAATTGACATAAGAGAATTAATTGAAAAAGGAGAAATTGGCATCGAACTCATTGATACTGATTTAACCCGATACCAAACAACCATTTTTAACAAAATAAAATCCGACTTAGATGTTGTGTTCGGCATTGGAGAAGAACAGGCTAAAAAAATATTTCAAGCATTTGAACTGAATTATTCGTTTTCAGAATCATCATCATCAAATCATATTCATCAAATTGATATCAATGATAAAATCAATTTTAACAACTGTACATTCGGTATTAAAAAAGAAAAAAATTCCTCAACACTAACCCTAACAACTGAAGAAAATGTCGATTATTCCGATTTAATAAAAGAAAACGATTTCTCAAAAATCGTACTTTCTTCATTGGTATATAATCGCATTGCATTTTATCCAATTACCAACGCAACCTTTTTACCTGTTGAACGAAATTCAATCTATATTTTTAAAGGCGAATTATC
>CANJWF010000063.1 GCA_947478315.1 Sphingobacteriaceae bacterium
GATGAACTAAGAATTGATTGCCAAAATTTATTAGGTAAATCTATACTAAGGCTACAATCAACCGTTTTCGATGAAACATTACTTACAATAAGACTATTAAATGCAAAGGAATTTCCTACGATGCAAACAGAATCTTTAAGTGTAGTGATAGTTAGTGATGTCTGGGAAAAAGTTCTCGAAAACGATAATGAGAGACTTGACAGCAACAGGTAGAGAACAAACAAATATTTGTTCGGAGTGATTTTCTTAATAATTGGTTGCACCTAACGATATACAGAAATTAAAAAGTAATCAAACACGTTACAATTGCGTGAGCGTATAAACAATATTTAAACGATATGAGCCCTGGTCGTAGTTGAACCCTGGCACCATTTTCATGTCTATTTGAAAAGTATTACCTTGTGTAAAATTGTCGCCTCTATTACCTTGCATAACAACAGGGGTAATATTACTAAGGGAATAAAAATTGGAATCTGAATGACGTTTTATTTGTATAAGATTTGCGGGAACATCTGTTGATGGCGAACCTGAAATAACTGTAAAATCTGCATTCAATGCTAATATCTGTAGCATCCATTGCTTGTTTGATTTGACAAGAACTCGAGTTCGATTATATTTTATAATACCAAACTCCATCATATCGGCAGTAGTAAAATTAAACGCGGAGTTATCTAATGTATTCACCACCAAATTAATCATTGGCGATAAAGTATATGAAACCTTTGCTGGCACTGTCGTTTGAGCTGATAATACTAAAGTGGAATAGAGAAAAAAAAGAATCAATATGATTTTTTTGTGTATCGAATTAAAAATTGTCATATCGAACTATATTTTACAATAAATTTCTTCTAATCACAAGTAACTTAACAGGTAATGCGGTCAACCGATTAATTTGAACTGCTGTAGGAATATTATTATTGTGGTGTTATGGTATAAATAACCGTAACACCATAGATAGCAGGCTCATAATCATAGCCGACAACACCTGTAATGTAATCAATATTATAGATAGTGCCACTCACTGGTCCGGTACCGACAAGCAATGTTTGCTCAATATTTGAAAGTGGAACAGCTAAAGATTGACCATTTACTCTCAAGGATAACATCTCAAGAGGAAGTGGGGTAGAACTGTTTAAACTAGTAAAATACGGCGAGTTTGCTTGAAAACCAATCCGAAAATTGGATGAACAAGTCACACTAAGACGAATCGCTCCATTTCTGATGTGACTTGTTTCATACTTATCAATTGCATCAAATGCAAAAGAGGTGCTACTGCCTTGAATAATTGCAATGGAACAAACGTGTTGAGAACTATTACTTGCATACTCTTTTTTCTTTTCCTTAGCATATGACGGAAGAGAAACAAAAAGTGTAATAATAAACGTCATCACTTTTGACATATTGAGCAAAAGAATTGAATTATTAAAGGGTTTTTTTATACCGCTCGGCTACACTATCCCAATTAACTACATTCCAAAAAGCGGCAACATAATCTGGTCTTCTATTTTGATATTTTAAATAATATGCATGCTCCCATACATCTATCGCCAAAATGGGGGTGCCTTTTATTTCAGTAACGTCCATTAAAGGATTATCCTGATTGGGAGTAGAAGAAATTACTAATTTTTTATCTGACGTAACAGACAACCATGCCCAACCAGAACCAAAACGGGTTGTTCCTGCTTCAGCAAACTTAGTTTTAAATTCTGCGAAAGAACCAAAAGTATTAAGGATGGCTACTGCTAAATCGCCAGTAGGTTCACCTCCTCCATTGGGAGACAAAATTGACCAAAATAAACTGTGATTATAATGACCGCCACCATTATTTCTAACGGCAACAGCATATTTAGAGATATTTTTACATAAATCTTCTATCGACAATTTCGCTGCATCGGTACCTTCTAATGCTTTATTAAGATTGGTAACATACGCTTGATGGTGTTTGCCATGGTGTATTTCCATCGTCATTTTATCAATATGCGGTTCTAACGCATCCGTTGCATAAGGCAACGCAGGAAGTTCAAATGCCATAATTTTGTGTGATTAATAGTGTTTTATTTTTTTAAAGCTAAAGTCTTTGTTCAAGATGAACAAATTAATGTTTTTTAAATGACAAAATCGTGGCAAACTTTATTTTATTTGCATACTTGGTGCAATTAATGATTGTTGAATGATAAAATTCATAAATTTTTTTACAACAGTATTATCTCTCTCTATTTATAATATCGCTTTTGCGGAATTCCAATATGAGAATAAAGTTTATCGTACTGAAATCAAGTCTGTGATGTTCTATAACACCAATAGCGAGCAATCTACACCTATCATTACTTTAAAGAGTAATGAGCAATTGCTCCTACAATTTGATGATCTTAATACCACAAGCAAAAGTTATTATTACACTATCGAACATTGTGACGCAGAATGGAATTCTTCAAAAATTAATGTACTTGATTATTTAGAAAGTTTAACCGAGGATCGCATTGTCGATTGTCGTCCATCGTTTAACACGTTAACGAAATATACTCATTATCAGATAGCTATTCCTAATAATGCTATTATGCCTAGAATATCAGGAAACTATTTATTAAAAGTTTATGAAGATAAAGACATCAACAAACCTATTCTTAGTAGACGTTTTTTTGTACTCGAGCCCAAAGCCTTTATTGATATAAAGATTCAGGGGTCAAATATTGTGGAGAACAAGAACTTTAATCAAAAACTCAACTTTACTGTAGCTCTAAAAAATATTCGCCTTAACAATCCGTATGAAGATACGCAAACATGGGTTGTGCAAAATGGGAGGTCAGACAATGCTCAACTGATTAAACATCCATTTTTTGTACAAGAAGATAATTTATTATTTACTGATTTGAATAGTGCCGATTTTGCAGGAGGCAACGAATTTAGAAGATTAGATATCCGAAATCTTCGATTGCTTACGCATGCAGGAGGGACTTACCCTATAGACACCATCAATAAATTTCATCAAATACCCGATATAGAACGATTTAATAACGCTTATGAATCTTACCTCGACCTAGATGGCAATTTTTTTATTCGACATCCTAATGGACGAGATGAACGAACTGACGCTGATTATGCTTGGGTAAAATTTAGATTAAATGCACTTGCTCCATTAAAGAATGAAACGGTCTATATCATAGGCAAATTTAATGATTGGCAAATTAAAGATGAATGCCGAATGAAATACGACTTTAATAGAAGTGAATATGTAAGTGACATATTATTGAAACAAGGCGTTTATGATTATCATTATGTTTTGGTGAATGCCGATACTCAGCAAATCATAGAGGATACTTGGTTCGATGGCAATCATTTTGAAACACAGAATTTCTATGAAATTTTCTTCTATGTCAAACAACCTAACATTCGGTGGGAGACTTTAATTGGATATCAGTATATAAACACGGGAGGAATGGTAAATTATACCAAATGACTTGTACGCGTGTAGGCAATGTTAACAGATGTGATTCTTCTTGTCGAGATTTTTTTGATATCGAACTTTATTTTATGATAGAAATAGCTCCAGAAGTTTTTTTATTACTCTTAAGTCCTCTTATACTATAATAATAAGTTCCTATAGACAAATCTTTCCCGTCTATGGTACCGTCCCATTTCGTACTCGATGATGATGAAGAACGGTAACTATACACCTTCTGTCCATACCGATTAAAAATATCCATATCACAATCCGGACAAGGGTCTATAGCCCCAAATTCCCAAAAATCATTAAGACCATCTCCATTAGGTGTAAATACATTATCTGGTTCAATAACTTTAAATTTAACGTTAACACTTGCCGTCATGGTGCAACCATCATCACTAGTTACTGCTACTGTATATACGACATCATCCCAAAGATTAACAATGGGGGTAGCAATATCACTTCTATTTAACCGTATCGAAGGCGTCCATTTATAGGTATAATTTTCTCTAGGGTCAACTTTTACTTCTAAAGTATCTCTCATGCCTTTACGACCTTGTAAATTTCGTTCCGATACTAGTGTAAAATTAGGTTTTTTAAGGACTTGAAATATTTGTTGAGCAGAATCAATACAATTAACCGAGATGCCATTTTTTTGATATCGAACGGTATATTTTGCCCAAATTTTATAATCGGCTCTCTTGGTAAATGAATCTGGATAAAGGATGGCATTATCTCTAATCTTCTTATCGGAAAATGTCCAAAAACCTAATAAAGAACTGTCCTCAGAGACTGGTAGTGCAAATGGGGCTATATTTTGGCAAAAATCAGCAATGGGTTTAAAAACCACTTTTGGAGCTTGAAAAACGGTAACTGTATAGGTCGCTTTGTCTTCGCAACCTGCAATAGAGGTAAATTTTGCCCAAAAAACATGGTCCTTGGCGCCTCGTTGCGGAGGGTCAAAACCCCACTGTTCTTTACTATCATGAGGCTCACTATAGGTCCAAAAACCTACAAAACCTGTAAGCTCTCGAGGAAGTAATAAAAAATACTGATCGTTTGAACAAACTGGTTTATAAGACTCAAAGGTAGTATTGGGCACTGACAGTAAAGCAACGGGAATCGTAAAATCGGTCATGCAACCTCCTTTAAATCTAATTGTACGTTTAACTGATTTCGTTACACCTACTAAATTATCGTTAATTTTATTATAAGAATAATTAACGGCAACACCTAAATTAGTTGCTGAAACTGTTTGATCGGGGTCGTTTTGACCAGATGCCCAGTTAAAGTAGTAGTACACTTTATCTACTATTCCGTAACTTGGATTGGTAACTTGAGGATTGGAAAAACTAATTGGAAGGTTACTACATAATATTGTGGGAGATGTTACCGCAAAAGATGCAACGGGGATTAAGGGTGAACTTACAATTTGTATTGTAGCTGATTTAGAAAGTTTACATGCATTATCGGTAGTGGTCACTTCTAGGGTAACTGTATAGTTGCCAGTAAAATCATAATGATGAAGGGCAATTTTATTTCCTAAAGAATTTGGATTACTGAGATTTGCATTATTATCTCCAAATGTCCAAACAACACCATAATCTGCCATGGCTCCAACATCAAATTTAGAGTTGTCGACAAACTCTATCGTTGCCTTATCAAAGCATTGAGAGGACAAGTCGAAATCGGGATGTGGCGTAGGATATATCGTAATTACTCGCTGGGCAATGGCTTTGCACTGCAATCCTGGGGTTGAGGTATTATCGTCTGTAACCTGCACCGAGAGTGTATAGACCTGTGATTTCAAGTACTGCGAATATGCCGACACAAAAGTACTTGTTTGTGTATTGGCGGTAAATGTAAAAGTTTGGGATGTTGATATATCGCTTACGTCCCAATTAACTTGTAGGTTAACTAATTTGCGATTGGCGTCTGTAGAATAGCTATTATCTGTAACTGTTAATGTTTTACCTGGGCATAAACGATCATTGGTTAATGAGAAAGAAATTATAGGGCTATTTTCAACTGTATAGGTTTGGGTATATGCTAATATTTGCAGATTATTATTCAGGGGAGAATAAATTTTTAATTGATAGGTGCCTGCACTGTTTTTGATAAGATTACTAATAAGCACTTGTTTATAGTAGTCTTGATTGGTGGTTAAAACGACGGCGGGTATTGCCGTATTTTGAGAAACTATCTCATATTTTGCTCCAGGAATAGGAGTGGCTGTATATTCTAATGTTTTGGAAGTGCAAAGAGATGTTGATGATACATTCGTAATGTAATTCACGCTTCGGTATAGTGAAAAATAATAATTGTTTGCAGTGCCTTGTTGAATCAAAAAATCATCGCCATTAACCACGTCGTACTTATCACCTAAAATCGCAATGGGAGTATTTAAGGGAGATTTTTGATATAATATAGGGCTGGTTATAACATTGAATTCCCCGCCTGTACTACCTTGTAAAACGGTTAGCGTTATTTGTCCATTGGTCGATAACAAGACAATATCTTTATAGGTAACATTGTCATCTATATCTCCGATGGAGAATGTGCTGTAACTATAAGATGTAGGAAGGGAAGTAAACGCCCATCCTGAGGCACCATTGGTTCCTAAATTATTGTTCAATAGCGTTAGTAATGATATGGAATTGTCGATAGTATTTTTAGCTAAAACAATTAAATCGTTCGAATTATTACTATTGATATCTTGTATTTTGTATGACAATATTTGATAATTGGCTGGTAACACGATATCACTAATGGGAGCAAACGACGGTGCTGCATATACTTTGAAAGAGGAATAGGTATTGGATGTAGAGAGTATTTTTTTCTGCGCAATAAGCTCTCCTACTTCATAAGAGGATGTTTCTAGGGTAATTGTATTGAGCAGTGTAAATTTAGTGGGATCATTAATAGTTTTGGATGAGTTGGTGTATAGTTTGAGTTGTGGATTATTGCCATTAGGGTCTGTGTACAAAAAAACCAAGTCGTAAAAGGCATCTCCATCTAAATCTACAACCTTAGCTTGTTTAAATTTTCCTGAGGCAATGGCGGATATTGAATTAAATAGTATTGTTTGAGTAACCGTGGAGGTAGTCAGATTAAGGTTTAAGAAAATTATCTGATCGTCAGTGAGGGCAATAAATTCGTCGCCAGATAGGCCAGAGGCTAAATTCAAAGCAAGAGAAACATCTCTTACTACATTACTAGAAATTTGTTTACTGACCAATGTAGGTAATGAAAAATCGGTATTGCCCGCAGTAGACAATACGGCAGATGATTCGTAAAAAGAAACTGACCCATCGGTATTGCCAGTGACTAATTTGGTGACCGATTTTGCCCAAACACCTGGATTAATGGGTCGAGAAAGCCGTGCTATTTCTATATTGGATAGGTATGGAGCGTTAGATTGAGCAATAATATCGTAGGAAGATAAAATCATTAACGCAAACAAAACCCAAATACTAGAAATATTTCGGGCTGCAATAGAATTTATCTTGAGAATAATCTTAATCATTATTTGGTTTGAATAATTGACTCGATTAGGGAGAAAAGAATTGGGGAACAATA